>JAKBAG010000057.1 GCA_021809235.1 Acidobacteriota bacterium | reverse complement strand
CCGCGTCCCTTTCCGGCATGGCTGTGGACACACTGCCGCCTGAGGTGACCGCGCGCATCGATGGCGTGGCCCGCGCGGTGATGGCCGAACGGGGATTCCCCTCCGTCTCGGTTGCCGTGGTCGATCACGGCCAGCTGGTCTACACCCATGCCTACGGAATGGCGCAGATTGACCCGGCCATTCCGGCTACGGCCGCAATGCGCTACTCGATCGGTTCCATCTCAAAGCAATTCACCGCGGCAGCCATCCTGATTCTGCGCCAACAGGGACGGCTTCACCTCAGTGATCCGGTGGGCAAATACATTCCCGGCCTGACCGAAGGCGACAAGGTCACGATCCGACAGGTGCTCAGCCACACCTCCGGCTACCAGGACTACTGGCCGGAAGACTACCTGATGCAGCCGATGGAGCAGCCCACCACGGCGCAGGCCATCCTGGACCGCTGGGCCAGGAAGCCGCTCGACTTTGTCCCCGGTACCCAGTGGCAGTACTCGAACACAAACTACGTCATCGCCGGGCGCATTGTGGAAACGATCACCGGCCAGCCGCTGATGCAGTTCCTGACCCGGAACATCTTTCACCCGCTCGGCATGCGCTCGGTCTGGGACTCCGATGAGACCAGCCTGACCCACGCCGATGCCACACCCTATGTTCGCGCCGCGCTGGGTCCGCTGCGTGTAGCTCCACACGAGGGGCGAGGATGGATGTTTGCCGCCGGGGAGCTGGCCATGACGCCGCACGACCTGGCGCTGTGGGATATGAGCCTGATCCATCGCTCGCTGCTGCAGCCGGAAAGCTATCAGCAGATGTTCACCGCCGTGCGTCTGAAGGACGGCTCGGACACCGGCTATGGCCTCGGCATCGAAGTCAGCCATCGCGGTGGACATCTGACGCTGGAGCACTCCGGCGAGGTGACCGGCTTTGTCTCCGACAATCTTGTCCTGCCGGACCAGCAGATCGCCGTAGCTGCGGTGACCAACCACATGGCCGGCGGAGCCTCCGAAGTTGCCCGGCTGGTAGCCGACGTTCTCACCGGCACCAGCTCGCTGACTCCGGTCGAGCAGCGGACGCTGGCAATATACCGCGGTCTGCAGCATGGCCAGATTGACCGCTCGCAGCTGTCATCCAACCTGAACGCGTATTTCTCCGCCCAGACGGTACAGGATTTTGCCACCAGCCTGGCGCCGCTGGGCGAGCCGCTGCGCTTCCACCAGACCCACAGCGAGTTGCGTGGCGGCATGACCTTCCGCAGCTTTCTCATCGAATACCCCACGCGTCGGCTTTCGCTGAGCACCTACACCTACCCGGACGGCAAACTGGAGCAGTTCCTCGTCGATCCGCTGCAGTAGGCGGCGCGCGGGCGGCGCAGCAGGTGGCGCGATACACTGGATTTGCCATGTTTGAGAATTTGACAGAGAAGTTGCAGCGCGCCTTCAAGCACCTGCGGGGCCAGGGCGTGCTGACCGAAGAGAACATCGTCGAGGCCCTCGGCGAGATCCGTACGGCGCTGCTGGAAGCCGACGTGAACCTGAACGTTGTGCAGGATCTGATCGCCCAGATTCGCGCCAAGGCCGTCGGCCAGTCGGTACTCACGGCGCTGTCGCCCACCGAGCAGGTGATCAAGATTGTGCATGACGAGCTGGTGGAGTTGCTGGGCCGGGACACGGCTCGCTTCAAATTTGCCTCCAAGCCACCGACAGTGATCCTGATGGCCGGGCTGCAGGGTTCGGGTAAAACGACCACCAGCGGCAAGCTGGCGATGTGGCTGAAAAAGGGCGGTCATCGGCCGATGCTGGTCTCGGTGGACGTCTATCGCCCGGCGGCCCGCGAGCAGCTCAAGGTCGTTGCCAAATCCATCGATGCGCGACTCTACGAGGGCGACACACGCGGTGAGGATCCCGGTTCGCCGCTGGTCGAGCGGCTGGCCAGGGAGGCGCGCCGCGAAGCCATGATTCTGGGCTGCGACACGCTGATCGTGGACACCGCCGGACGACTGGCCATTGATGAGCAGCTGATGCAGGAGATGGAGCGACTGAAGAAGCAGCTCGATCCCCAGGAGATTCTCTTCGTCGCCGACGCCATGACCGGCCAGGACGCCGTCAACTCCGCCAATGAATTTCATCGCCGCCTGAGCATCACCGGTGTGGTGCTGACGAAGATGGATGGCGACTCGCGCGGTGGTGCGGCGCTGTCGATTCGCCACGTCACCGGCCAGCCCATCAAGTTTGTCGGCGTGGGCGAAAAGCCGGATGCCTTCGAGCCGTTTCATCCTGACCGCATGACAGGGCGCATTCTCGGCATGGGCGACATGATGACGCTGCTGGAAAAGGCCGAAGGCTCACTGGACCGGCGCAAAAGCGAGGAACTGGCCAAGAAGGCGCTGCTCGGCGATGGATTTACGCTGGAGGATTTCCGCGAACAGTTGCGCCAGATCAAGAAGCTCGGCTCGATGGAGTCAATCCTGAAGATGCTGCCCTCGGTCGGCCCCTTTGCCGGTCTGCAGCAGGCCAGCAAAAGCGTGGATGAGAGGCAGTTTGTGCGCCTGGAGGCGATCATCAATTCGATGACGCCAAAGGAGCGTCGCAACTCCGACCTGATTAATGGCTCCCGCCGCAAGCGCATTGCCGCCGGCTCCGGCACCACGGTGCAGGACGTGAACCAGCTGCTACGCCAGCATGCGCAGATGAGCAAGATGTTCAAGCAGATGGGCAAGGGCGGAATGGCCAAGCAGATGATGCGCGGCGGCATGGCCGGGCTGATGGGCGGGCGGCAGAAATTCGGCCGCTAGGCAGTTCCCTCATGCGCCCCCTGGCAGGCCGCGCATGAGGCTGCTGACTCGACTGGAGAGGCAGGCAGCTTGATCCTGTACCCGACTTTGAACTCGACCTTAGTGATCGTTCTCGGCATCGTCTTTGTGGCCACGCTCATCCGCTCCACCTTCGGTTTTGGTGAGGCACTGATCGCCGTTCCGTTGCTGGCCTTGAGCATGCCGGTGCAGCAAGCCGCCCCGCTGGCTGTACTTCTGTCGATCACCATTGCTGCCGTCGTCGTTGCGCAGGACTGGCGCAGAATTCACTTTCACAGCGCTGGCGGACTGCTGCTGGCCAGCGCTCTTGGGACTCCGCTGGGTCTGCTGCTGCTGAAGATTGCCTCCGCGGCGGAGATTCGCACAGTGCTGGCGATCTTTCTGCTGCTGTATAGTCTGGCATCCCTGCTGCTGCGCGACCGCTGGCAGCTACAGCAGGACAGCTGGCGCTGGATGGCTGCCTGCGGCCTGTTTGCCGGTATTCTGGGCGGAGCCTGCGGCATGAACGGACCGCCGCTGGTGCTCTACGGCTCACTACGGCGCTGGACAGCGCAGCACTTCCGGGCCACGCTGCAGGCGTACTTCCTGCCGGCCAGCCTCATGGTTGCATTCGGCTATCACGTGACCGGCCTGTGGACGCCAACCGTCTCGCATCTCTATCTGCTCAGCCTGCCGGCGCTGCTGCCGGCGCTGCTGCTAGGGCGTTTTCTCAATGGCAAACTGCGCGGGCAGGCCTTTCAGCGAGCGCTCTATGCGGCGCTCTTCGTCGTGGGCCTGCTGCTGCTGCACGCGCCGCACTAGGGTGCATGCAGGGCGCTGCGAAGGGCTACGGAATGCCGTTGCCGCTTGCCAGCGCAGCGCAGCGCCAGTCTTCCAGCGCCGCCAGCGCCTGCTCACAGACCATACGGTGCCGTTCCTTCTTGTCGCGCACGCGGCGGCGGGTTTCCTCGTCCAGATGCGGCAGCAGATCGAAGGTGATATTGGCCGGCTGGAAATTCTTTGCGTCTGCGTGCGTGATGTAATGCGTGAGCGAGCCAAGCGCCGAGGCACGCGGCACTGGCTGCGATTGCCCGCCTTGAGCCAGCACTGCAGCGTAGATGCCTGCCAGCAGTCCCGAGGCCATCGACTCGGTGTATCCCTCCACACCGGAGATCTGCCCGGCAAAGAGCAGATCCGGGCGCGAATGCATCCGTAGGCAGGCATCCAGCAGGCGCGGCGAGCAAATGTAGGTGTTGCGGTGAATCTGCCCGTAGCGAAGAAACTTTGCGTTTTCCAGGCCGGGAATCAGGCGCAACACACGCGCCTGTTCGCCAAATTTCAGATGATTCTGAAAGCCGACCAGATTGTAGCTGTCAGCGCGGAGGTTTTCCTGCCGTAACTGCACCACGGCCCAGGGTGTTTTTCCCGTGCGCGGGTCGCGCAGGCCGACTGGCTTCATGGGCCCGAAGCGAAGGGTGTCCGGCCCGCGCCGCGCCAGCACCTCGATGGGCAGGCAGCCTTCAAAGTAGCTGGTCGACTCCCAGTCCCGCGTCTCGGCTGGCTCAGCGGCCAGCAGCGCCGCCAGAAAAACATCGTACTCTTCGCGCGTCATCGGGCAGTTGATGTAGTCGGCCGTGCCCTTGTCCCAGCGCGCGGCAAAATAGACGCGATCCATGTTGATCGAGTCGGCCTCAACGATCGGCGAGATTGAATCATAGAAGGCCAGGTGCTCGCTGCCGGTCAGTCTAGCAATCTCGGCGCTCAGCGCGTCGGAGGTCAGCGGTCCGGTGGCCACCACCGTGGCGGCATAGCCGGCCGGATCTAGCGACGTCACCTCTTCGCGCACTACACAGATTCGAGGCTCGGCGGCAATTGCTTCGGCAATCCGCCGGGAGAACTCGACCCGGTCGACAGCCAGCGCGTGGCCTGCGGGAACCGCGGTGGCATCGGCCAGCGCCAACAGATTCGATCCCAGCCGCCGCATCTCCTGCTTCAACAGCCAGGGCGCCGTATTCGGCGACTCGCTCTTGAGGGAATTGGAGCAGACCAGTTCGCCAAAGTCCGTGGTCTGGTGCGCTGGGGTCAGAATCGCTCTTCCATCCACCTCGCGACGCATCTCGAAGAGATCGACGCGGCAGCCCATCCGCGCAGCGGTCAGCGCGGCCTCCGGACCAGCCAGTCCGCCACCAATCACACGTATGCGTGGCTCGCTCACGCTTCGTCCTCCGTGTGGCTCACGCCCGGAGCCAGCGCAGCCAGCCGGGCAATCGCTTCCGGCTCCATGCGTACGTTGCGCCACTCGTCCAGGAAACGCCCACCCAGCGACTGATAAAACTCAATCGCAGGCGTATTCCAGTCCAGCACCTGCCACTGAAGACGCGGACAGCCCCGCTGGTGAGCGACCGCGGCTACCTGTGCCAGCAGCGCCTTGCCGATGCCCTTGCCGCGCATTTCGGGATAGACGAACAGGTCCTCCAGATGAATGCCTGCGCTTCCGGTCCAGGTCGAGTAGTTGTAGAACCAGAGCGCAAAACCCACTGGCTTTCCGTCCCAGTCCGCGATCAGACACTCGTAAAAAGGACGCGGCCCGAATCCGTCCCGCATAAGTCCTGCTTCTGTTGCCACGACGGCATCCGGCTCTCGTTCATAGGTGGCGAGGGCGCGGATGAACGCCAGAATCTGGGGCACGTCTGCCCTGGTTGCTTCTCTCAGTTTCAACATCGTCCTTTTATTGTAGGCTGGAAGCACCCGGGCGTTTTCGCGCCTCCCTCCTGTCCCCTGACGATTGCAAAGCGATACCATCTATACATGTCTGACTCCGCCAGTCCTTCAGTTCCGCGTTCCGTTGTCTGTCTCTCCGGGGGCATGGACAGTTGCGTTACGGCCGCACTGGCAGCGCTCGAGACCGAAGCCTACGGGATTCACTTCAGCTATGGCCAGCGCACAGAGGAGCGTGAGTTGATCGCGGCGCGCGCCGTGGCCGAGCGGCTTGGCCTGCGCCAGTTCCTGCCCCTGCGGATCGATCTTTTTCGCATCATTGGCGGCTCCGCGCTCACTGACAATGCGATCGAGGTTCCCGACGCTGGAGACGAGATTGGCGCCCGGATTCCCGTGACCTACGTGCCGTTTCGCAATGCACATTTTCTGGCCGCCGCCGTCAGCTGGGCGGAGGTGCTGGGAGCCACGCGCGTCTATATCGGTGCGGTTGAGCAGGACAGCTCCGGCTATCCGGACTGCCGCCCGGCCTACTACCAGGCCTTTCAGCAGTTGATTGCCACCGGCACCCGCAACGCAGATATTGAGGTTGTGACGCCGCTCATTCATCTTTCCAAAACCGAGATCATCCGGCTCGGGCTTGAATGCCATGCGCCTTTGGAGTTAACGTGGTCCTGCTACAAGGATGCGCATGTGGCATGCGGCCACTGCGAAAGTTGCGTCCTCCGGCTGCGGGCTTTTGCTGCAGCGCAGGTGCCCGATCCGATACCCTATATTCGTAATGGCCCGGCAGCCGAACGCCGCGCCTGCAACCCTTAGGCCCAACATCCCGACGACCGCATCCGGATGGCTGCAAGCAAGATGCCTTCCGATGCCAGGAGACAACCATGAAAGCGAATCACGTGCCCTTCCACTGCGCTCTTGTTGCCTGCGCCCTGCTTGCCAGCACACCGGCCATGCAGGCCCAGGCCACTGCTGCTGCCGCCGACCAGACCGGCAAGATCCACGGCCACGTCACTGACCCGACTGGCGTTCCCCGCGGCAACGGTACGGTTGTCCTTTCGACCGATGGTGGAAAGACCGTCCGCTACAGCTTTCCGGTGAATGCCTCCGGCGACTACACCGGCTCCGGCATTGCGCCCGGCACCTATCAGGACCTGCTCACCTTCCCGGATACCGCGCCGGGAAAGTACGTCGATGAGCTGAAGGAGATCAAGATCGAGCCCGGCCAGGATGTCTCTGCCGACTTCGACATGACCCGCAAAGAGTACATGGACAAGCTGAGCCCTGAGGCGCAGAAGCAGGTCGAGGAGTTCAAGAAGAAGAACGCCGAGATCATGAAGTCCAACGCCGCCGTAAAGATTCTGAACGCTGATCTGGCCAAGGCTCGCGCCGATATTCATGATGCCGAGCAGGCCCATACCGCTGCCGTGCAGGCCCTCGGTGCCAGCGCGTCCAAGAGTGACATTGCAGCCAAGGAAGCCACCATCAAGGCAGACAAGTATGGCTCCGCCGCCGCGCTGATGCAGAAGGATACGGCGATGAAGCCGGACGCGGCCATCCTCTGGCTGGAACTGGGCAATGCCGACAACGGCCTGGGCAAATATGACGACGCCATCACTGCCTACAAGAAGGCGCTGGAAGTGGATGCGGCCAGCAAGAAACCGAGCGCAGACCTGCAGGGCGCAGCGCAGAGCGGCATCGGCGAGTCCTATATCCACCAGAAGAAGGCTGCAGACGCCGCCGCAGCCTATGATGCTGCAGCCAAGGCAGCTCCCACGCAAGCGCCCATCTACTACTCCAACGAAGCCAAACTCTTCTACCAGATGAACAGCACCGGTGCGATGAGCGATCCTGACGCTCAGATTGCGGCCGCCGACAAGGCCATCACAGCCACTCCGGCCTCCAACACTCCGGGCTATGCCATTCTCTTCTACCTGAAGGCTCAGGCACTTACCCAGAAGGCCACCTTCGATAGCAAGACCCAGCGCATCGTTCTGCCACCAGGCACTGTCGATGCCTACCAGAAGTACCTCTCGATCGATCCCAACGGCATCTTCTCCAAGGACGCAACCGACGTTCTGACCTCTGCCGGGGAGAAGGTCCAGTCCCGCTACCACGCTCACCGATAATCCCCACGCGCTGCAGGCGCAAGCCGACCGCGTGCCTCATACACGGGCTGCCTCTCACCGAGAGGCAGCCCGCTTTCTTTCCCTCCTGTGCGCAGCCGGTTCTACAATCGCAGTAGCGCGAGGAAGCACGCTTGGCCACTCCCGAACAGACGCGACCCTTTAACGCAGCCTCGGCTGCCGTCTCCCTGATTCCCTTTCAGGCAGCCATGGAGCAGATCCATCGCTACCTGGCCTGCCATGCCGCTGGCATTCCTGTGCCCGACGCCAGCCAGCTGGAGCAGGCTCGCGAACCACTTCCGCAGTCCCTGGAATCGCCGAATGAAGCCCGCTTCGCCGCGCTACGCCACTGGTATGGATTTCCCTCCGGTGGCGGCTTCCGGCCAGCCCTCACCCGTCCCGACTTTCTGCCAGACTTCCTTGGTACCGGCCATTACGCAGCGCGCCGGATTGCCGGCCGCCGCCCGCCTATTCCGCTGCCCCTGGAGCAAGTCTCCGGCCGCGTACTGGCAGAGGCCATCCGCGCCGACCGCGAACAGCCGCCCTTTCCGCGCGCCACCCGAGACGGCTTTGCCGTACGTGCCGATGAGGCTGCCGCTGGGCAGACCCTGCTGGTGACCGGCCATCTCCGCGCCGGGCAGTGCTTCTCCGGTCCGCAGGGCTCCGGCGTCCTGGCTCCGGGCGAGGCCTGCGAAATCATGACTGGTGCCGCCGTTCCGCCTGGCGCCGATGCTGTGGCCATGGTCGAGCACTGCGAGCAGTTCTCCAACTGCATCCGTCTGGCCGTCGGACGGTCCCTTACGCGTGGAGAAAACATTGTCCCGCAGGCAGCCGAGGCGCAGTGCGGCGACGTGCTGGTGCCAGCAGGTGTCCGCCTGCGCGCAGCGCAGATTGCTGTTGCCGCCCAGAATGGCTATCGCGAACTGAGTGTAGTTCCACGTCCACGCGTCGCCATCCTGACCACCGGCGACGAACTGGTGCCGTACACCCAGCAGCCCGGTCCGGTGCAGATTCGCAACTCGAACGCCGCCATGCTTGCCGCGCTGGTCCATGCCATGGGTGGCGAGGCCGTGGTGCTGCCGCCTGCAGCAGACCGGGCCGACGCGCTCGACGCCTGCCTTGCGCAGGCTCTCACCGCCGACCTGCTGCTGGTCAGCGGCGGCATCTCGGTCGGGCGGTACGATCTGGTGGAGGATGCGCTGACCCGCGCCGGTGCGCGGTTCTTCTTCGGCGGCGTGGCCATCCAACCGGGCAAACCGGTTGCCTTCGGGCAGCTGCCGCGGCCATCTCAGTCGAATCTGGCCCAGTCACAGGTGCGGCCCATGCCATTTCTCGCTTTGCCGGGCAACCCCATCTCCAGCGCGGTTACGTTTCACCTCTTTGCCGCGCCGCTGGTCGCCGGGCTGGCCGAGGATGCCGAGCCGCAGCCTCGCTTTACACTGGCCCAGTTCACGGGCAGTTGGCAGGGCCGTCCCGGACTGACGCGCTTCCTGCCGGCTGCCTGCGACTTCTCGGCGTCGCCGCAGGTTCGGCTGGTGCCCTGGCAGGGCTCCGGCGACCTGGCCGCACTGGCCCGCTCCAACTGCTTTCTTGCTATAGCCGATGATGCTGACAACATTGCCGACGGCAGCATCGTCCCCATCCTGCTTGCCTGAAGCCGCTCCGGGGCTGCATTCGCCACAGCTATGCGTCCCTTACAGCGCCCCGCTATCCTTGCGCCTGCGCCACGCCCACAGCCCCAGCGCGACCACCAGCACGGCCAGTACTGCGGCCAGCAGCAGCCCATGCCGATGGATAGCCTCACCCACCAGCCCCACCGCTCCGGGGCCAAAGCGCAGCACCAGCAGCGATAGCGTCGTCCAGCGCACCACGCGACCGGCAAAGACGGCCAGCACAAATGGCACCGCCCGCATCTCAAAGACCCCGGCGGCAAAGACAAACAGCTTCCAGGGTGTAGGCGGCGGCAGCATGCTGGGCACCATCACGGCAAAGAACTCCTGCTTTTCAAAGCGTCGCCGGATGCGCTCCACGCGGTCGCGGTCCATCCGTCGCAGCAGGAACAGTTCGCCACCGGCCCGGCCCAGCGCGTAGGGCACCAGTCCGCCCAGCGCTGACCCGGCGGAAGCCGCCAGCACATAAAGCCAGAAGCTGCCCCGATTAGCCCACACAAAGCCCGCAAGCACCAGATCCATCGGCACCGGGATGCTCGAAGCATCCAGCAGCGAGAGCAGCGCCAGTCCGCCTGCTCCGAACTTCAACATCGCCGGCAGCAGCACCGCCTTGCCCCGCGCCATCCACTGTCCCACTGCCATTTTCAATCGCTGTCTGGTCTCCGCGCCAAACCATATTGTATTCGGGCAGGGGAATACTTCGAGGCCTGGCTTACGTCTTATCCTTGAGTGCCACAAATCACCCCGGGGAATGAGAGAATGGATTGACGGTGGCTCCGCAAGAGCTGCCTGCTGCCGCCGGCAGCACGACCAGTCGGCGCATCCAGCAACAGTACCGATCCACGCTTCACCCAGCATGTTCGAACTCGAGCCAAAGCCCAATCCGACCCCCAACGACGACTCGCATGAGGCCGCCACGGCGCTCGCTCCCGAACCGGCCGAAGAGCCGCAGGCCGAGAGTGGTCTGGATTCCCGTTCCAGCTCGCGCTACCTGGACTACGACACACACGAGCTGCTGGAGCGCATTGCCGAGTATGAGGACGAACGACGATGGCAGCGCATCCGCGAAGGCATCTGGATCTCGATCCTGCTGCACATCCTGCTCTTTTCCGCCTTCACGTGGATTCCCCGCTACGTCTTTCATCAGCCCCAGGTGATTGATCCCTTTGATGCCATCAAGCAGCGCAAGGATCTGACCTATCTCGATCAGCTGCCCGACGCTCTGCGCCAGGTGCAGAAGATGCGCAAGCCCACGCCACCGGTCAAGCCCAGCGAGACCCGTGTGGATCGCAAGACCCTGCAGGCCCTGCGACAACTGGAGAAGCAGCAGCAGGCCGCCGCACCCAAGCCGGAGACCACCCCAACACCGCAGCCCCAGCCCCAGCAGCAGGCTGTGGCTCCTGCGCCTGCGCCACCCGTGCCGCAGCCCACCATCGAGCAGATTCCGCATCCCGTTCCAGCCAAGCCCAACTTTGCCCAGGCCTTTCAGAATCCCCAGGCCCTCATCCAGCAGGCGCTGCGCAACTCTGCCCGCGACATGAATCAGTCCGGCGGCGCCGCTGCCCCGGCGGTCGGTGGCAGCCTGAACCAGCACCCCGGCGCAGCTGGTGGAGCGGAAATCCTCTCCGATACCCAGGGCGTCGACTTTGGCCCATACATGCAGCGCGTGATTCATGAGACCTATCGCACCTGGGACCCGCTGATCCCCGAAGAGGTCAACCCACCCATCCTCAAGCGCGGCATTGTCGATATCGTCTTCACCATCCTGCCCAACGGACGCGTGGCTCCGCACTCGATGATCCTGGTCGGCCGCTCCGGCGATGTGGCGCTGGACCGCGCCGCCTGGGGCGCCATTCAAGGCGCAGATTACCCGCCGCTGCCGCGCGAGTTCCACGGACCGTTCCTGCAGCTTCGCTTCCGCTTCCAGTACAACGTGCAGTAGTCGCCCGCCGGCTGAGCGCCAGGCACAGCCGAGCGCCGACGCGTCCATGGCGCGTGCGTACCCAACACAAAGGCCTGACCGGCGGAGAGCCGATCAGGCCTTCTGGCTGATTGCCACTTCGCTTACGAGGGCTGGCTCACCTGGTCGCCCAGCTTGTGCAGACGCAGGAAGTTCGTGGAGCCGGAGCGTGTTCCCGTACCCGCGATAATGCCCACGATGTCGCCCTTGCTGGCAAATCCCCGCTTTTCCAGCTCTGTTTCGGCCAGCTCCACCATGGCTTCGGCGGTGTGCACCTTGGTGCAATGCACCGGCTGAATGCCCCACAGCAGGTTCATCCGGTTGATGGTCACATCCACCGAACTGAAGGCATAGATCGGTGCTACCGGCTTATACTTCGAGAGCTTGATGGCCGTGGCCGCCGTCTCGGTAAAGATGGCAATGCCCTTCAGTTCCAGATCCAGCGCCGCATGCGCCGTGGCCTCACAGATGGTTTCGGCCACCGACAGCGCCTTGTTGCGCGGGGAGTTGGAGTTGTGCGATCCGGCATGGGTATGCAGGATGTTGTGCTCCGTCTCGACCACGATCCGCGCCATCATCTCCACGGCTGCCACCGGATAGGCACCCATAGCCGACTCGCCGGAGAGCATCACCGCATCCGTGCCGTCATAGATGGCATTGGCCACGTCGGAGACTTCGGCGCGCGTCGGACGCGGATTGTCGATCATCGACTCCAGCATCTGCGTGGCCGTGATGACCGGCTTGCGATAGTAGCTTGCGCGCCGGATGATGTGCTTCTGCAGTGCCGGAACCTTCTCGGGCGGAACTTCCACGCCCAGATCACCGCGAGCCACCATGATGCCGTCGGTCGCCTCCAGAATCGCATCGAGGTGCTCAATCGCCTGCGGCTTCTCCAGCTTGGCCACAATCCATGTGCTGCCACCGTAGGCTGCCACCCGGTTGCGCACAATGTGAATATCCTCAGCCGTGCGCACAAAGGAGACGGCCACAGCGTCGACGCCGCTCTTCAGCGCAAACTCCAGATCGACGGCATCCTTGTCCGTCAGCGAAGGCACACGCACCGGAATCCCTGGCAGGTTGATGCCCTTGTTCTCACCCAGCTTGCCGCCATTCACAATCTCGCACACCACATCGCCGCCGTTCACCTCGGCCACGCGCAGCTCGATCAGCCCGTCGGAGAGCAGAATCCGCGAGCCCTGCTCCACATTCTCGGCCAGCGTCTTGAATGTGGTGCCTACCAGCTCTGCTGTGCCTTCCACCTCGCGCGGCGTAATCGTCAGCCGCTTGCCGGCCTCCAGCATCACCGGCTGGCGATCCTTCAGCTTTGACGTGCGGATCTTGGGGCCCTGCAGATCGGCCAGAATGCACAGTGGCTGGTTCTCCTCGGCGCTCACCTTGCGGATCATCTGGATCAGTGCCAGCTTCTCCTCGTGCGTACCGTGCGAAAAATTCAGCCTGACCACGTTGATCCCGGCTTTTACCAGCTGCCGAAACACCGGCTCGGTATTCGACGAAGGTCCCAGCGTGGCCACAATCTTGGCGCGACGCGCTCCTGTACCTGACTTCCAATCAGCCATCGACATCAGTCAAACAACTCCATTCTTCTAGGACGGTATCCGTTCTGGATTGGGAAAAGGTTCACTCGGCAGCATCCGCAATTGCCCCGTGCACGCAGCGCACCTGCCACACCTGTCTTGCGCCTGGGCAGCGCAGGCTGCGCGTTGCCTCAGTCCGCTTCATTGTACAGGACTGACCACTCCACACCACGGAGAGCAGCCTGTTCCCAAGCGACTGTGGCCGGGAGCTGCGCACTATGGTCCGGGCTGCGTGTTGCTTCCATTTGGCTTAACCACCAGCTCAGTTGGCTTTGCCAGCACCCGCGCCCGGTAGAGTACCCCGTTCAGCTCTGCGCCCAGCAGCATGCTCAGCGACGTCATGTAAAGCCAGACCAGCGTGGCCACGCCGGCGCTCAGCGGGCCATAGATCATCGAATAGTCGGCGCGGCGTGTCAGGTACCAGCCGTAGAGCAGTGTCTCCGGAAACCAGATGGCCGTGCTCAATATCGCTCCCGGAGCCACCCAGGCCCAGTGTTCGCGTCGTCGCGTGCCAAAGTGATAGATGGTGCCCATCACTGCGACCGAGGTCAGCATGGCCAGCACCCAGCGCGCTATCCGCCACAGCAGCAGCACCATCGGCCGCAGCTCGTGGTTGGCATTGGCAACCATCCATTGTTCGATGGGATGGCCGAAGATCACCAGCAGGGTCGCCGCCGTCATCGGCACCAGCGCAATGGGCCCCAGCAGCAGTGCGCGCGCGCGCCGCTCCCAGAATCCCCAGTCATCCTGCGGCAACCGATACGCCCGCCGAAAGCCCTCCATCAGCGACAGCATGACCCCCAGAGCCGCATAGGCGCTGAGTGCAACCGCCGAGGCCAACAGGGAAAACGAGTGCAGCCTGCGGCTCTGGAAGTAGGATTGCAGCAGCGTCATCGTGTCAGCCGGCAGAAATTGCTCGGCAGCATCGCGCACCTGGTCCAGAAGCGCATTGCCCTCCGGAATCACGGCCAGTCCGGTGGTGAACAGCAGCA
>JAKBAG010000056.1 GCA_021809235.1 Acidobacteriota bacterium | reverse complement strand
CGCTCCTTCAGGATGATCTGCTCGTAGATTCTTCCGGTGGTGAGGTTGTTTTCACGGCTCAAATGAGCATGGGTAAAGCGCTCGTAGTGCCCCAGATCCAGATCTGTCTCCGCTCCGTCGTCCGTCACAAAGACCTCACCGTGCTGAAACGGCGACATTGTGCCCGGATCGACATTCAGATACGGGTCAAACTTCATCAGGTTCACCTTCAGGCCGCGGCTTTCCAGCAGACAGCCAATGGAGGCCGCTGCCAGTCCCTTGCCTAAACTGGACACAACACCGCCGGTGACAAAGATGTACTTTGCAGACATGGAAACAACCTCTGAATTGTAGGAGTGGGTTTGGCCGTAGGAGGTGGGCACAATCAAGTATGACAGATTTCTCGCCGGCCTGAAAAGTCCCGTTTCCGGTCAAAAAACGGGTTTGGGACGGAATTTAGACATCAACCAGAGTCGCATGGGGGTCTCAAAATACTTGAAGCTGACAATGCTTACCAGAATACTGACCGCCAGATACATCGGATAGAGCGCTTGTGTGTGCTCCCAATGAAGCGCAATCCATACGTGGTACACCGGGATGTGAAAGAGATACAAACCATAGCTCGCTTCCCCGAGAAGAACCATCCAAGTGGAATCCAGAATACGCGCCAATGGATATTTGACGGATGAGAAGATCAGGATGATCACCGCGTATAGCGGCAACAGCAAAAGGATCAACAGATCTTCTACCGGCACAACTTTCAGCAGGAATGGAATCGCGGCAATCATCCCCAATGCAGCCAGTATCAGCGCGATTCGGATGCCGGCGCTGCGGATGACGCCTTCAGATTTTGATTGAAGCTGAATTCGCGCGACACTTATCCCTGCCAGAAAAAGTGGCATCTGCAAAAGTGGGTTTTTGTAAATCATTTCTAGATTAGGAGTACGCGCACCCAAATGGACCAGAATCGCAAGGACGAAAATCCACGACAGAAACGAAAAAAGATATAGAGTTCGGCTTCGCAGCCTCCAAAGAAAAATCCCAACCAGCGGAAAGATGAAATAGAAAAGAGCTTCCACACATAGCGACCAATTTGGATTGTCGATTCCCCTTAGCCGACCGTACCATGCCTGAATCATCAATATATTCGACAAGAATGTTGCGGAGGTTTTTATCACGGCTGAGCGAAGCCCGTAAGTGTGTACCCGCGAAAGGAAAAGGAATGGGGTATCTAAAATCAAAGTCAAAAGATATAGAGGATAGATTCTGGCAATTCGCGACCAATAAAACTTCTTGACGTCTATTGTCTGCTTATCCTGCAGGTATACGTAACTCAATATAAATCCGGACAGCAGAAAGAAAAATCCGACAGCAATGTTTCCAATGGAAACAAGCTGTTCCATCATCGGAATTGCAAACAAGACAGAGAATGATATCCCCGCCGTGTGATACAAAACGACATGCAATGCTGCAAAAAAACGAAGGGATGTAAGTGCGGCGATTTTTTTCTGTTCCTTGCCGGTTTGCACTCGCTGTCTCTCCATGATTTCCGAAAATCGATTCGCCATCTCACTCTAGCAGAAATCTTCCCTGCTCTCACCGCAACATCTTCCACGCACAAGCCGTTCTCGACGGAATAATTTGACAGGTTTATCCTGAGAGTCTGGAGGGATGCGGGCAAGTCTTCGTGCATTCCCCAAAATCCGAGCGATCCACAGGGAGTCGAATGTCAGGAAGCACCATTCAAGTCCACCTGCCCGATGGGGCCATCCGCGAAGTTCCCTCCGGAACCACCCCACTCCAGATCGCCGAGTCCATCTCCCCGCGCCTGGCTGCAGCCTGTGTGGTGGCGCGAATCGCGCCCGTCCAACTGGACGCATCCCAGCATGCCGCTGCGGACGTGGCGGAAGCCTCGGATGCGGCGATGTATGGAGCAGAACAGGCGGGCGTGGATCGACTCGTGGACCTGGCGACGCCACTGACAGTAGACGTGCGGCTAACGCTGGTTACAGAGCGGGACGCCGAGGCGCTCAAGGTCGTTCGTCACTCGGCGGCGCACGTGATGGCCACCGCGGTGCTGGAGCTGTTTCCGGAGACGAAGCTGGGCCATGGACCAGCGACGGATGCGGGATTTTTCTATGATTTCTATCGCGAAAAGCCCTTTACGCCGGAGGATCTGGCGGCTATCCAGGCGCGCATGGCAGAGATCATTGCCCGGGACGAAGCCTTCGTCCGCGAAAGCAGGCCGCGCGAGGAGGCTCTGGCCGAGTTTGACCGCGAAGGCGAGTTTATGAAGACGCACTTTGTGACGCGGTTCACGGAGCCGGGCGAGAATGTGAGCTTTTATCGCAACGGTGGGTTTGTGGATTTCTGCCGCGGGCCGCATGTTCCGTCGACCGGACGCGTGAAGGCCGTCAAGGTGACGACGCTGGCCGGAGCCTACTGGCTTGGCGACGAAAAGAACCCGCAGTTGCAGCGCATCTATGGCACCGCGTTTTTTTCGCAGAAGGATCTGGACGCGCACTTTGCACGACTGGAGGAAGCCGCCAAGCGCGACCATCGCGTGCTTGGCAAGCAGCTTGATCTCTTCAGCATTCAGGAGGTCGCCGGTTCGGGCCTCATCTTTTGGCATCCCAAGGGCGGGATCATTCGCAAGGTCATGGAAGACTGGATGCGCGAGGAATGCCTGCGCCGTGGCTACTCGCTGGTCTACACACCGCACGTGATGCGACGCGAACTCTGGAAGATCTCTGGCCATGAAGGCTTTTACTCGGGCAACATGTACACGCCGATGGAGCTGGATGATGCCGAGTACCGGCTGAAGCCCATGAACTGCCCGGGGCACATTCTCATCTACAAAAACTCTCCGCGCAGCTATCGTGACCTGCCTGTCCGACTTGCCGAACTCGGCAACGTCTACCGCTACGAGCGCTCCGGAACCATGCACGGACTGCTGCGCGTTCGCGGCTTCACACAGGACGATGCACACATCTTCTGCACGCCGGAGCAGATTGAGGATGAGGTGGTTGCCTGCATCGACTTTGCCGAGTCCGTGCTGACGACCTTCGGCTTTGCCGAATTCAAGGTGGAGCTTTCAACCTGGGATGAAAACGACCGCGCGCACTATGCCGGATCCGACGAGAACTGGACGCTCGCCGTCAACGGCCTGCGCCGCGCGCTCGACCGCAAGGGAATCGTCTACAAAACCATCCCCGGCGAGGCGGCATTTTATGGCCCGAAGATCGACGTGAAACTGGTGGACGTGCTGGGGCGGCTATGGCAGTTGTCCACCGTTCAGTTTGACTTCAACCTTCCGGCCCGCTTCGAACTGGAGTACATCGGCGAAGACGGCGCGCGCCACCAGCCCGTCATGGTCCACCGTGCGCTCTTCGGCTCGGTCGAGCGCTTCTTCGGTGTGCTCATCGAGCACTACGCCGGAGCCTTCCCTCTCTGGCTCGCGCCGGTTCAGGTCGGTCTTGTGCCCATCGCCGAGCGTCACCACGACTACGCCCGCCAGGTCCAGTCCGCGCTCGAAGCCGTCGGCCTGCGCGTGGAACTCGACGTTCGGAATGAGAAAATGAACGCGAAGATCCGCGACTTTGCCAGTCAGAAGGTCCCGTATGTTCTCGTCATGGGCGACAAGGAAGCCGAATCGCAATCCGTCAGCGTCCGCACACGCGGCAAAGGCGACCAGGGTTCCATGCCTCTGGCAGACTTTCTCTCCCGCGCATCGGTACTGCTGGCCTCGCGCTCCACGGAGTTGTAACCCAGGATCTGTTACCTTGGACAACTCAGGATCGATCAGACCTGCCATATCCAGCAAGCAAGAAGGCCGACACATGGTGTCGGCCTTCTTGCTTGTATTGCTATCTTTGGAGTCAGGTATCGTCTGGAGTCAGAATCGCTCGCTACACACCCACGCCAAACTCGCTGGCGCTCGTCGCGTCGCTGTTGGCATAGAAATCATACGGAGTACGCCGGTTGAACTGGTACCGCTTGCGCAGCTCCGAACCCACCAGCAGTCCCACGGCCGCGATTCCCAGTCCCACCGAAACCCATCCCAGCGCGCGCATTGCGTGCCAACTGGCGGGTGCTGCGTTGTCCTGCATTTCGTTTTCGGCCATGGAAATTTCTCCTTTGTTACCTCAAATCATACCCCAGCTTGACGCAATCTTGTCCAGCGGCTCGAACCGCTCACACTCCGGCAAATGAACCAATTCGGTCAATCCATGCCTGCTTCTCCGCTTCCGGCAGAAAGCTGGAACGAAAGGAGTTCTCAGCCAGTTGCCGCAGTTCTCCCCGGCTGAAGCCATGCACTTCATGCGCCAGCCGATATTCGTCCGCAACAGTAGCGCCAAAAAATGCGGGATCATCGGAGTTCAGCGTCACCATCAGGCCTGCATCGAAGTATCGCCGCAGCGGATGCTCCTGCAGCGATGGGCAGACTCCGGTCTTCACATTCGAGCTTGGATTCAGCTCCAGCGGTACCTGCCTCCGGAGCAGTTCCTGCAGCAGCGTCGGATCATCTCCTGCGGAAAGCACATGCCCCAGCCGTTCCGAGCCAATCTCCAGGGCTTCGCGAATCGCTTCCGGACCCGTCGTTTCGCCGGCATGATTCGTCAGCCGCAGTCCGGCGGCAGCTGCCTCTTCGTAGAGCGCCCGAAAAGGCTCAGAACCGGTCTTGCGCTCATCTCCGCCCAGGCCGATTCCTATAATCGAGGGGTAAGCACTGCGCATGGCAGCAGCCAGCCGGAAAACTCGTGCAGCCTCTTCCACGGTAAAGTGGCGCACGGCATCAAAAATCCAGGAGAGCGTCACACCCAGCTCCTGCTCTCCCCGCACGCGCGCTCGTTCCAGTGCTGCAAAGATATCCGGGAACAGATTCGGATTGGTCTTATCCTCCTCTGGACGCAAACGAAAAATGACCCCAACGGAGATGTAGACCTCCGCATGGCAGACGCCCTGTGCTGCCAGCCCCTGGAGCATGCGCCAAGCGGCCAACTCATACTCCGCCGGTCCGCGCAGCTCGGTCACCACCGTCTTGAAGGCCTGCAGAAAGCCTGTGAAATCCTCGTAGGCATAGAGCGCCTGCGCGGCTTCGAGCGTCATGGGACGAGCATCTCCCAGCATGCTCAGTTCCACCAGCGTCGAAGGCGTGATGGTTCCCTCCAAGTGCAGGTGCAACTCCGCCTTGGGTAATTGTCGAATCCATTCGCCGATTGTCTCCATGAAACTGAGCCCTTCCCTCCGCTTCCTCGAAGCGTCAAAGCATTGGATTCGGCAACCAACCGGAAGGTTCACCCCTGCTGGCAGTGGCAGGTATGGAATTGTCGTCTGGATGCAGCGGACTTCATGGACAATTCAGTCTGCGCGTGTGGAACGCGGCCTGGATGCAAACTCCGACCGATGGCGACCGTAAAAGAAATAGATCACCAGCCCCACCGCCAGCCAGATGAAGAACCGATACCAGGTTGATACCGGCAATCCCGCCATCAGCAGCAGACAGAAGATTGCGCTCAATGCCGGAATCACCGGACCTCCAGGCACTCGGAAGCCACGCACCCTTTTGGGATCACGGTATCGCAGCACAATCACCCCGATCGAGACCAGCATGAAGGCAAACAAAGTTCCGATATTGGATAGATTCGCCAACAGTTCAATGTCGAAGAGTCCTGAAGGAATGGCGACCAGGAAGCCCGCCACCCACGTGGAAAAGGCCGGCGTGCGAAAGACCGGATGCACCTTGCTGAACACCTTGGGAAGCAGTCCATCGCGAGACATGGAGTACCACACCCTCGACTGCCCCATCTGATACACCAGCAGAGAGGAGATCATGCCCATGATTGCACCCACCAGCACCACCAGCCGAACCCAGTGCAGTGGATGACCACCCGGCATTCCCGACAGCTTTTTCAGCGCATTCACCACCGGTGCTGCATCATCCACCATAGACTGCCACGGCACCAGGCCCGTCAGGCAGATCGCGACACCGAGATAGAGGATGGTACAGACCACCAACGTCGCAATGATTCCCACAGGCAGATCCCGCTGCGGGTCCTTACACTCCTCGGCAGCCGTGGAAACCGAGTCGAATCCGATGTAAGTAAAAAAGATGATGGAGCCACCAGCCAGCACGCCCGACCAGCCATTGGGCATGTAGGGATGCCAGTTCCCCGGATGCAGATAGCCCAGCGCCGCGGAAACAAACACGAGAATGGCTAGAATCTTGATCGCCACCATCGCGTTGTTGGCACCGGCCGATTCGCGGATCCCGCGGACCAGCAGCACGGTGAGCAGTAGCACCACCAGAAAGGCAGGGATGTTGAACCCAAAATGCCATCCTGGGTTGTAGATGGTGTGCCCTTGCAGATCGGTCAACCCATCGGAAAGATAGGCTGGCGAGATCCATCGCGCCGAGGGATGCAGGCCAAACCAGTCCAGAAAATCCACCAGATGCGCGGCAAAGCCCACACTGACCGTCATGTTTGATCCGGCATATTCCAGAATCAAGTCCCAGCCGATGATCCATGCAATCAGTTCGCCCAGCGTTGCATAGGTATACGTATAGGCAGATCCGGCAATCGGAATCATCGATGCCAGCTCCGCATAGCAAAGCCCGGTGAGTCCGCAGACAATGGCGACCAGTACAAGAGACAGGGCAATTGCCGGACCAGCGCCCGGACGTCCGCCCAGCCCGCTGGCGTGCATCAGATAGTCAATGAGCGGCGTTTCCAGCGGATTGGCCATTGTGGCCTTGCTTCCGGAGATAGCCGTACCGATAACGGTGAAAATTCCAGAACCGATGACTGCGCCAATGCCCAGCGCCGTCAGCGACCAGGGTCCGAGCGTCTTCTGCAGCCGATGCTCCGGATTCTCGGAATCCCGGATCAGCTTGTCGATCGACTTGCGCGCGAGTAATTGGCTGCCCAGGGTTTCCGCTCCTTCACCATCGAATGACTGCACTTCTCATGCACAGCCTTAGTCAACCGCCATCGTCCATCCTGGCTCGGTCAACGTGCTGCCGCTGGGAAATCTGTCTGTCCGAATATAAATCAGGCGGGGGAGGTTCGTGGAGCGGCACAGGAACGCCGCCCCACAGGGTCTTCCGGATACTAGCGCTTCGACTGACCGCGCGCCAGCTTCTTCACCGTGGCCTTATTCGAACCGCGGGCCCCCGTGCGAGGCCCTTTTGGTGCAGCCTTCTTGCGTGCATCCCGCTTCAGCTTCTTGCGTTCCAGCTTGTCTTCCACCTTCTTTGTGTTCGCCATGCTTCTCTCTTTCGATTCTTGCCCGGCTGCACTTCTGCCGGTTTCATTTTCAGCTCAGCAATCAGGATAACAGGCTTCCTTTTCCTGCTGTTGCCCTATAACCGTTCCAGTTGCGCAAACCGTTCCACCAGCTTCTTCACCCCAAAGCGGGCAAAGTGGACCGTCAGCTTGGCATCTTCGCCGTCTCCTTCACGCATCAGCACGGTCCCCTCCCCATACTTTCCATGCCGCACTCGGCTACCCCGCTGCAATCCTGCAGCTCCCGTTACCGGGGCCACCTCCAGTTTGGGTCGCGGCACCTTCGCGCTGGGCATCATCGTCCTGCCGCCAAAGAACTTGGCAATATTGTCCAGTGAATCCTCAGATTGCACAGGATTTCCATGCGGTTTCGCTGCAGGTGTCACCACGGTTCCGGTCCAGCGGCTGTTCAATCCACCACTGGTGCTCCGCGATGCCGGCGGATACGGCGTCGCCCGCATGCCCGGTCGGCCCTGCATCGGCGGTCTTCCTACCACTTCGCTCGCGCTTTGATCCTCATCCTCGTAGCGATAATGCCTCTCCCCGGATTCCCCGTATCGTGCGTCCGGCCAGCCATCCTGAGATCCGGACCGGCCTCCGGAACGCACGGCACCGTTGCTGCGCCAGGGAGACCCCAGATCCTCCACCAGCGACGATGGAATCTCCTCCAGGAATCGCGATGGGATCGTCGCCTCCGGCATGTCATTGCCATAGCGCCGCCGATACTGGGCCCGGCTCATCACCAGCGTATCCATCGCTCGAGTCATGCCCACATAGCACAACCTGCGCTCCTCTTCCAGCGCATCCGGATCCTGCAACGACCGAGAGTGGGGAAACAATCCCTCTTCCATCCCGACCAGAAAGACCAGCGGAAACTCCAATCCTTTGGCTGCATGCAGACTCATCAGCGTGACTCGCGCATCGGCCTTGAATTGATCCGTATCAGACACCAGAGCCGCATGATCCAGAAACTCCGACAGGGATTCCCCGCGCTCCTCAGCATCGCGTGCGGCGTTGGCCAACTCCTTCAGGTTTTCAATCCTGCTTACGGCCTCCGGAGTTCCTTCCGCCTCGAGCGCCTTGATATAGCCGCTCCGGTCGATCAGAAAACGGATCAGCTCCGGCAATGTTCCGCGCTCACCCGGGGTACGAAATCCCTCCACTCCTGACGCTTCCGCAGGTGGCGCAGCATCCGCTGCCGCCTCTGAGCCGACCCTGCCGTCTGCCTTGCCCACGGATCTGCCTGCCCCTACCCTCGAATCGCTTCGGCTGCGTCGCGCACTGCTTTGCGCAAATGGCGAAAGGCTCGCGGCATCAAACAGCAGGGCGGCTTGCGCGCTGCCCGTCTGCGCACCAAAGTCGAAAGCCGCATCGCCACCCTGCACCTCTTCCGCATTCTCCGCATCCATCGCTGCCGCCTGGCTGCCAAAGTCGAATCCAGTATCCCCTTCCGCATCGGAGCTCGCACTCAGGTCCGAATCAGCACCCGCCAGATCCGCCTCCAGCCGTGCGGCAAAATCCGGCTGCAGAATCGCCTGGGCATCCTCCACCAGCCGTCGAAATCCCTGCAGGGCCACTGTGGCTCGCGCCGGAACCAGTTGCCCGGTGATGGCCTGCTTCATGGCCTCCCAGGTGGAGATTCCTGTCTCCAGCGCCAGTCGCTCCAGTGCCTCCAGCGTCGTCTTGCCAATGCCACGTGCCGGGGTATTGATCACGCGCTGCAACGCGATCGAATCATGCGGATTCTGTACCAGCTTCAGGTAGCTCAGCATGTCTCGAATCTCTGCCCGTTCATAGAAGCTGAATCCGCCCACCATCGTGTACTGGATGCCGTAGCGACGAAGCGCCTCTTCCACCAGTCGCGATTGGGAGTTCGTGCGGTACAGTACTGCGCAGCGACCTGTGCCGCTCTCCCCATCCCGCTCCGTTTCGCGGAGATACCGATTCACACGGTCTGCAACAAACAGTGCCTCATTTTCGCCATCCGGCGCCTCGTAGTAGCCAATCAGGGAACCGCCCTCGCGCTCCGTCCATAGCTTCTTGCCCTTGCGCTGGGCATTGTTGGCCACCACCGCACCGGCCGCCTCCAGAATCACCTGCGTCGAACGGTAATTCTGCTCCAGGCGGATGATCTTTGCATCCGGAAAATCCTTTTCAAACTCCAGAATGTTCCGAATATCGGCGCCACGCCAGCTATAGATCGACTGGTCTTCATCGCCCACGGCACAGACGTTGTGCCGCTCCCCTGCCAGCAGCTTCATCAACTCGTACTGCGGCCGGTTCGTGTCCTGATACTCGTCTACCAGCAGGTATCGATATCGCCGCTGATATCGCTCGCGAACCTCGCTGGAGGCCTTCAGCATCCGCACCGTCTCCAGCAGCAGATCATCAAAATCGAGTGCATTGTTTTTCTTCAGCTCTGCCTTGTAACTGGCATAAATATGGGCGATCCGCTCCGATCCAGGATCCGACGAACCCAGGTAATACTCCTCCGGATCAATCATGTGGCTCTTGGCCCATGAAATTTTTCCCAGAACCGTTCGCGGCGTCAACTGCTTGGTATCTAACCCGAGCCGCTTCATGATGGTTTTCACAATCGCCTGCTGGTCGCTCTCATCGTAGATGGCAAAACTCCGGGTCAGTCCCGCCTCCGGTCCTGTACCAATACGGAGCGACTCAATATCCCGGCGCAGCATGCGTACGCACAGCGAATGGAAGGTGGCAATCGTCGGCTTGCTCAGCGATCCCCGCTCCAGCAGACGCTCCACGCGCTCCTCCATCTCGCGCGCTGCCTTGTTTGTAAATGTCACCGCAAGAATCGCATCCGGAGCCACACCTTTTTCCTCAATCAGCCAGGCAATCCGGTGCGTAATCACACGCGTCTTCCCCGATCCCGCTCCGGCCAGAATCAGCAGCGGACCTTCGGTTGTTTCTACCGCCGCTCGCTGCTCCACATTCAACTTGTTGATCCGCTCCTGCAATGCCTTGCGCCCTTGTCCTTTCTCAAATGCTCCCGGTCCCAGTGTACCGTCCCGTGGATTTCCCGTTTTGCTCTCCCTGGCCGCCCGCGCCGGCAGCCCACAGGCATCACGGCCTCTTCCGGGCAGATTCTTGTAATCTGATCGCAGCCATGTCGGACACCCCACTTCCCACATCCTCTGCACCGTCGTCCAGCTTTCGCGTCGTTGTCTATTGCGCCTCTGCCCCCGGGCATCACCCGAATTACATGCACGCAGCCCGGGAACTGGGTGCCATGCTTGCTGCTGAAGGCATCGGCCTTGTCTATGGTGGCGCCAGCATTGGACTGATGGGCGCGGTGGCAGACGGGGCTCTGGCCGAAGGCGGAGAGGTGATAGGCGTTCTACCCGCCGTTCTGGCTGACCGCGAGATTGCCCACTCCCTGCTGGTCCGCATGAAAAACCTCTACTACACCGAAACCATGCACGAGCGAAAAGCCAAAATGCTTGAGCTTTCCGACGCTATACTCGCCTTGCCAGGCGGCTTCGGCACCCTCGACGAGCTGATGGAAGCGCTCACCTGGCTGCAGCTTGGCATTCACGCCAAACCCTGCATTCTCGTCAATCTACTCGGGTATTATGATGGGTTGCTGGCATTTCTGGATCGCGCCGTCCTCGAAGGATTCCTCAAATCAGAAAATCGTGCGCGCATCCTCGTCGCCAGTGACACTCGGAATGCAATCCAGATCCTTCGGGAGTGGCAATCATGAATTTCCGTTCTCTTTCCGTCCTGCTACTAGCTGTACTCACCGCAACCACAGTATCCGCACAGGCCCCGGCAGTTCCTGCGGATCGTCCCATCCGTGTTGCCGTCGTTGGCCTTGTCCACGATCATGCTCTGGGACTGTTCGGCGCACTTGCCCGCAACCACCATGCCACACTGGTCGGCATCGCCGAGCCGGACAGGAACCTCGTTTCCCTCTACTCCCAACGATTTCACCTCGCGAGCTCGCTTTTCTTCCCGGACGAGGCGCGCATGATCGAGGCTACCCATCCGGATGCAATCCTGGTCTATACCTCAATCGCCGATCACCGCAAGGCTATTGAAGTGGCAGCCCACCACCACGTTCCGGCAGCCATGGTGGAAAAGCCGCTTTCCACCACCATGGAGGATGCGCTGGCCATCCGTCGCCTCGCCCACGAGGATCATATCCGCGTCCTGGTCAACTACGAGACCACCTGGTATGCCAGCAATGCCGAGGCCTTGCGCGAAGTGGATAACGGCATGCTTGGCACTATCCGTCGCGTAGTCGTACATGATGGCCACGAAGGCCCCAAGGAGATCGGCGTCAGCCATACCTTCCTGAGCTGGCTCACTGACCCAAAACAGGCCGGCGCAGGAGCCATGTTCGACTTCGGCTGCTATGGGGCAGATTTGATGACGCTCATCATGCATGGCCAGACCCCGCAAAGCGTGACCGCCGTCGCCATGACGGATAAGCCCAAGCTCTATCCAAATGTGGACGATGACGCCACCATCATCGTCCGATACAAGGGCGCACAGGCCGTTCTGCAGCCATCCTGGACCTGGAGCTTTGCCCGCAAGGATATGGAAGTCTACGGTACAGATGGCTACCTCATTACCGAGGCTGACAATCGCGTGCGCACCCGCTACAAGGGGCAACTCTCCGAGCAGGAGCATGAAGCTCCACGCCTCGTGGCCAACCAGCAGAACTCACTCGACTACCTCGCCGCGGTGCTTCACGGCGAGCTTGACCCCGGTCATGATCTATCCTCGCTGCCCACTAACCTGATCGTCATGCAGATTCTGACGGCTGCCCGGGAATCCGCCCGCACCGGTCGAACCATCCCGCTCACACCACTCCCAACGCTCTAGCAGCCTCTGCGCAGAGAAGCACTTCCGCAGACCCAATGCAGCCCAATCATGGACTCCATCATGGACTCGAACACTTCGCTTCAGGAGCAGCTCGACAGCATCACCGCCAACACCCGCACCCTGGTGCCCGCTGAACGGCTGGCTATCGGGGAACGAGCCGTTGCCGAACTCTTTGCCACTGGTATTGAAGATCGCATCCTGCCCGTCGGGGCACTGGCTCCGGAGTTCGCCCTGCCCGATGCGGCTGGACGCATCCAGCGCAGCCGAGATCTGCTGGCGCTTGGACCGTTGATCCTCACCTTCTTTCGCGGTCGCTGGTGTCCCTACTGCATGACCGAGCTGGAAGCCTGGCGCGATCTCTACGGACAGATTCGCTCAGCCGGTGCATTCTTCGTTGCCATCAGCCCGCAAACCCAGCGCCAGTCCGACTTTACGCTGCAGCAGCATGGACTTCCCTTTCCTCTGCTTCACGATGCCGCCTCCGCACTGGCAGCGCAATTCGGACTGGTCTACTCCATTCCCGACTATCATCAGCAGTACCTGCGTTCCATCCTGGTCAATCTTCCGTTTCTCAACGGCGAATCCTCCTGGACTCTGCCCATGCCCGCTACATTTCTGCTCGACACAAGCGGTACCATCCGCTTTGCCGAGGCGCATGCCGACTTCCGGGTCCGGCCGGAACCCTCCGCAGTCCTGAAGGCGCTCTTTGCTCATACGCTTCGCTAAGCGGCTCCTGCCAGAAAGCACAGGCCAAAGGCTCCGCCCAAGCCCAGAAAACAGGACCATGCTGCACACAACCTTCGCCGCATGGGCTGCGTCTGAGCGATAATCAGGGTGGCACCCAACACGCCACCATTTTGCAAGGAGCTGTCTCAGAATTATGAAAAAACTGGCTGTCGTCCTCGCGCTGCTGTTCGCCTTCTCTACCGCATCCTTTGCCGACATCGTGGTTCTCCACGATGGCCGTAGCTACTCCGGAACCTTCTCTGGAGCTCCTGGCGGCAAGCTCGTTTTCAAGGATATGCAGGGCATTCAGTACACCTTTCCCATGGCTCAGGTGCAGTCGATCGTCTTTTCCAACCTCGCCGACCACATCACCCTGCGCAGTGGCCATGCCTATAAAGGACAGCTCATCGGCATCACCAAGCTGCCATTTAATGGAGAAAACGGCATCTCCTACGTCTTCCCGATTTCCGATGTCACCACCATCATCTTTGCGGAGCAGGCTTCGCCTTCTTCGCCCATGACCACCGCCAACATGGGACCTGCCAGTGCCATGAACAACGGAGCCATGGCAGGCTACGGACGACACACGGCTACCAGCCGAAACTCGATCATCATCCCCTCCGGCACACCCATTGAGGTCCGCACCGACGCGCCCATCGACACCACCAAGGACACCGCTGGCATGCAGTACGACGCCACCATCCAGAACAACGTGCGGGACAGCATGGGCTCCATCAGCATTCCTGCCGGCACGCGCGCCAAACTGCAGGTTGTCGACGCTTCGCAGGGCGGCATTCACGGGCAGGCCTACGCCCTTGATCTCTACTCCATCCAGGTCAACGGCATGACCTATCTGGTGGACTCCAGCTCGGTTGGAGGCCAGCAAGGCCTGGGTATGAATAAGCGCACCGCACTGTTCGGCGGCGGCGGATTGGCTCTCGGCTCGCTGCTCGGCGCCGCCTTTGGCGGAGGTCGTGGTGCTGCCATCGGCGCTCTTGCCGGCGGTCTGGGTGGTCTGGGCGCCCAGGTGCTGACCCACGGCAAAACCGTGAAGGTTCCTGCGGAAACCATCCTCAGCTTCCAGCTGCAGCG
>JAKBAG010000332.1 GCA_021809235.1 Acidobacteriota bacterium | reverse complement strand
CGATGGCGTCGGTGTGCTGCTGGCGCGCGGCGGCAAGGATGGTGTCGGAGGGCTGCTTGATGCCGAGATTGAGGACGCGGTAGCCGTTGTTGGAGAGGATGATGTCAACGAGATTCTTGCCGATGTCATGGACGTCGCCCTTGACCGTGGCCAGCACCATGGTGCCCTTGGCCGAGCCTTCGGACTTCTCCATCTTCGGCTCCAGATAGGCGACGGCGGCCTTCATGACGGCGGCCGAGTCGAGCACGGAGGGCAGCTGCATCTTGCGCGCGCCGAAGAGTTCGCCGACGGTCTTCATGGCGTCGAGCAGGACGGTGTTGATGAGGTCGAGCGGGGAGTACTGGACCAGCGCCGACTCAAGCGCCTCCTCGAGGGATTGCTTCTGATCGCCGGTGCCGATGATGCGCTCGCCGCGGATGATGAGCTGCTTGAGGCGATCCTCCAGGGAGAGATCCTCGACGGCGAGAACCTCCTCCGGCACAGCGCCCTTGCCGAGTGCGGTGAAGTGGGCCATGTAGGCCTGGAGCGGATCGACGCGGGTGCCTTCGGGAGTCTCCCACTGCTGGAAGATGAGCCGACGGGCAAGCTCGACCTCGCGCTCGGGGATCTTGTAGAGAGGGTAGATGCGGGAGTAGTTGACGATGGCCGTGTCGAGGCCGCGATCGACGGCCTCCTTGAGGAAAACGGAGTTGAGCACTCGGCGGGCGTAGGTGTTGAGGCCGAAGGAGATGTTGGAGACGCCGAGCAGGGTCTTGACGCCGGGCAGTTCGAGCTTGATGCGGCGGACGGCCTCGAGGGTTTCAATGGCGGCGGTGCGGTAGTCCTCCTGGCCGGTGGAGATGGGCAGGGTGAGCGGGTCAAAGATGAGGTCCTGGGGTCGCAGGCCGAAGCGGTGGACGGCCATGTCATGAATGCGATGGGCGATGGCGACCTTGCGATCGGCAGTAAGGGCCATGCCCTCCTCGTCGATGGTGAGGGCGATGACGGCCGCACCGTAGCGGCGGGCCATGGGCAGGACGCGGGTGGTGCGCTTCTCGCCGTCCTCGAGATTGATGGAGTTGATGACGGGCTTGCCGGGGATGCGCTTGAGCGCCTCCTCGATGACGTTGGCCTCGGTGGAGTCGATGAGGATGGGCGCTGGAATGCGCGTGGCGATCTTCTCCAGCACGCCGTTCATGTAGGCCTGCTCGTCCTCGCCGACGATGGCGCAGCAGAGATCGAGCATCTGGGAGCCCTCGCCGATGAGGCGGCGGGCCATGCTGAGGATGCCTTCGTAGTCGCCGGAGCGGACGAGGTTGCGGAAGTGATCGAGGCGGGTGGTGGTGTTCATCTCCTCGGCGATGATGACCGGCTGGCCATCGACCTCGAGCGGGATGGCGCTGAAGGCGCTGGCCGCCACACCCTGGGGCAGGACGTTGCGGGCCAGCGGGGCAAGCCCGGCAACGGCTTCGGCAACGGCGCGGAGATGGTCCGGCGTGGTGCCGCAGCAGCCACCGACGATGGAGATGCCGTATTCGGTGACGAAGCGGCGATGATGCGCGGCCAGCTCAGCCGGCGTGAGCTTGTAGACGGCGTGGCCGCCTTCGTTCTGCGGCAGGCCGGCGTTGGGCTGGATGGCGATGGGAAGCGTGGAGTTCTGGCAGAGGAAACGGACGGCGTCGTTCATCTCCTCGGGGCCGGTGGCGCAGTTGAGGCCGATGACGTCGGGCTGCAGCGCCTCCAGTACGGCGAGCGCGGCGGAGATCTCCGAGCCGAGCAGCATGGCTCCGGTGGCCTCGAGCGTGATCTGGATCTGCAGGGCCACGCGCCGGTGGCCGCGCGCGATGGAAGCGGCGATGGCGTCCTGGCAGGCGGCGGCGGCAATCTTGGCCTGCAGCAGGTCCTGGCTGGTTTCGATGAGCAGGATATCGACGCCACCTTCGATGAGCGCGTCGGCCTGCTGGCGGTAGCTGGCCAGCATGGCGTCATAACCGATGTGGCCGAGCGAGGGCAGGCGCGTGGTGGGCCCCATGGAGCCGGCGACAAAGCGCGGCTTCTGCGGCGTGGAGAAGCTGTCGGCAACCTCGCGGGCCAGGCGCGCAGCGGCAACGTTCAGCTCATGGGTGCGGTCGGCGAGATCGTACTCGGCGAGGACAATGTCGGTTGACCCGAAGCTGTCGGTCTCGATGATGTCGCTGCCGGCGGCGAGGAATTCGGCGTGAATCTCGCGAATCACATCGGGACGCGAGAGGACGAGCAGCTCGTTGCAGCCCTCCTTGCCCCAGTAGTCGTCGGCAGTCAGGTTGCGGCGCTGGATGTTGGTGCCCATCGCGCCGTCATAGACCAGAACGCGACCCTTCAAAACCTCAAGAAAATCAGTCAAATTCCCTGCCCCGCCCGCATGTTCTCTTTTACACTTGCTTACAGGATATATCCTCCGGCAATTTGATCACGCATCCACCGAACGCGAGTGGTCCCCATCCGCCGACACTGCTTGGCATGCATGTCGGACATTGACTGTTACGCCTCCCCTGTTCATCCACTCGGTCGTCGCTGTTAAGCCTTGTCGTAGCGTATCTGTCCTGGTGGGTGATGGAGTCGAGGATTCTGCGCTGGAAAGACCGGCATGTGCCAAGCGCGGCTCATGTGAACTGAATATCGGACAATCGCATGGAAAGGCCGGAACGAAATCAGGATGATGAACGAGATGAATGGCGGCAAAGCCGAGCAACAGATGACGGTGGTGACCCTCTTCGAAGGGGACTATCACCTGGGTGTGGGGGCGCTGGTCAATTCCCTTGCCCGGGCGGGATTTCGCGGGCGGATCGTGGCGGGATTTCGTGG
>JAKBAG010000331.1 GCA_021809235.1 Acidobacteriota bacterium | reverse complement strand
CTGGATGGCGATGGCACGGTTGCCAACATTCCTGTCAGCCCCAATCTGCAACAGAAAAACGTGCAGTTCAGCACGCTCAGCCCATATACCGGCATTGATCCGATCGTGAACCTCTACTCCGGGTCTCTGGGTCTGTATGCGCTGGACGCCAATGCCAATCAGGTGGATGTTCTGACGGGTGCTCCGGATGCCTTCAAGCTGGTCGTTCCCGTGGATCCCTCGCCAGTGACGATGGTGGGCGTGCCGCTGGCGCAGCGCTATTACACGGTATCGCAGAATATTCCGTTTCTCAGCTCCATCTCGCTGGATGGCAATACCGTTCAGGGTGGGGTGGCATGCAACATCGATCCCTATGCCACGACGCTGCCCACTGGAATCGCAGACGGGATTGAGTCCAGCACCTACTCGGTCTCCTCGCACATTCCGGTCGGTGTCTGCCCGGATTACGCTGTCGGCACCACGGACTCACAGCGCGTCTTTGTCTTGAATCGGGGAAGTGACTCGGTTTCGGTCATTAACAGCCAGATCAATGCCCTGGACAGCTGCACGCCCTTCTATAACCAGAACGGTCAGCTCGTCACCTGCCATCCCAGCCTTCCGCTCACTCCTGCCAACGGTCTTCCGCATGCCGGTCCGGTGTATGCGGAATACAACGCAGCGACAGCGCAGCTGGTGGTGGCCAACTATGATGGCGACTCGATCAGCATTATCGATGTCAGCCTCGATCAATACGGCAACGACAGTCCCACCTTTGGCACCACCTACACCGTTCCCGTGGGGCACAATCCCGCTGCCGTCACCGTACTGGCCGACGGAAGCCGCGCCTATGTGGCCAACCAGTCCGACAGTACCGTCACCGTGGTGAACATGATCAGCCACACGGTGGAAAAGACCCTCACAGTGAATGGGCATCCCCGCTCCGTGGCTTCCACGCTTTCTTCCCTTTACGGCAAGGTGTATGTGGTTTCGCCGGATAGCCCCTATGTCACCATCATCCGAACGGATCAGGATATTGTGGGCACCAGCGTTCTTGTTTCCGGCAATGCCGTGGATGTGCACACCACTTCGCCGGATGCGATCAACAACAACCAGAACACTGTCAGCCGCATTCCGGGCGCGGGGCAGCCCTGCAATCTGCCTCCGGGGGATTTCACCTCAACCGGTGCGGCTATTACGATCCAGAGCTGTCGCCAGCAGGATCCCTCCCAACTCTGAGCAGGGAAGCGCACCGTCATACAGCAGAAAGGCCGACTGCATCGCAGTCGGCCTTTCTGCTGTTCCCAGGAGTTGGGGAGATTACTCTCCGCTGAGGAGGATGGGCATCGTTGGCGTGGTGGCTCCGCCTGCTTTCTCCAGCGTCACGCCGAATCCGGAAGCCTCAACGCCAGCGGGAATCTGCGGATAAATAACGGCGGCGTTCCCATTCGGACTGGGAGTAAACGTCCCGGCTGGAATCGGTGCGCCTCCATAACGGGGAAGAATCCACAGCTCATAGACCTTGCCATTCGGTACGGGAGCAAGGTTGGAAGCGGTAAAGACCAGTTTCCCCTGGCTTGAGGAGTAGAGGGCATGTCCCTCCGGTGTTTTTTGATTCAGCGGTTTGGGATGCAGAGAAATCTCCTGCACATTGCTGCCCTGCAGGAACTGCTCCAGATCGGACAAACGAGCCATCTGCGCTTCAAATCGGGCGACCACAGGCACCATCTGTCGCATCGCGTGATAGTGCATGGCATCGTCATAAGCGAAAAAGACCATACCCGCTGCCAGTGCTCCGGAAAGAACCTGATACGGCAAGGGAGATTGCGACCAGGCGAAAAACCGCTTCAGGAACGATGGTCCCGAGACTTTGGGAGCAACGGATGCCATTTCTGCCTTCGCAGACTCCTGCTGCAGCCGATTCAGAAAGCGATCCCGCGCGCCGGCCGGAAGTGTGGTTTGCGCCTCGGTCGCGGCGCCAAAGGCTCCCAGCGCAACGCGGATGCGATCCACTTCTCCGCGGCATTCTGCGCACATGGAGATATGCGCGGTCATCTGAAAGAGTCGGGCATCGGGTAGACCCCCAAGCGCGTACTGGATCAGATCTTCCTCTTCAATATGAACCTGTTTGCGCGTTGTCATGCTTCCAGAACCTTTCTCACGGCCATCAATCCCGCGCGAATCCTTGTCTTGACCGTTCCGAGCGGAATGCCGGTTCGCTCTGCGATCTCCGTATGGCTCAGGCCGTCGAAGTAGGCCATCTGCAGCGAGCTTTGCTGTTCGGCTGGCAGTTGCGTCACCACACTGCGAATCTGCTCCATCAGAAGCCCATCCTCGACAGACCTTGACATGGATCTTGGCTCTGCCACCGTCACTCCTTCGAGCGGCTCCTGGTGGGCTCTGCGACGCAGCACGTCGATGGAACGATTGCGCGCCACCACGGCCAGCCATGAGCCCAGGCTTCCGCGCTGTGCCACAAAGCCACCGGGACTTCGCCAAATCTGCAGCAGAACTTCCTGCATCACATCCTCCGCCAGTGCTGGTTCCTTGAGGACGCGCAGTGCAATCGCGTACACCAGTCTGGAATATCGATCAAAGATCTCGGCCATCGCGCGTTGATCCTGTTGCGCTACGGCTTGCAGCAACTCGGCATCATCCATTGTTTGCCTGATTTCCATTGCGACCATGTTGGATGCCTGCCTGTCATAGGTACGCGGCTGGCGAGGGATTGGATTCCAAACTTCAGTGCGATGAGCGGAACCGATTTCCGGCTGCGGCTCCCGCACTACTCATGTTAGAAGAATAAAGGATGGATCAGGATGACTGCCCCCGCAAAACTTCGACTGGATCAATATCT
>JAKBAG010000330.1 GCA_021809235.1 Acidobacteriota bacterium | reverse complement strand
TCTTCTGGGAACAGGGCCACCCGCAGACCGGACTCATCAAGGACCGTTGCAACACGCGCACTAACGACACCAGCATTGTAGCCAGCATTGCTTCCACCGGCTTCGGCTTGACTGCAATCTGCATCGCTGAAAAACGAGGATATGTAAGCCGTACAGATGCTCGTTTGCGGGTCATTCAAACACTTTCCTCGCTCTGGCACAGATTGCCGACCCATCGCGGCTTCTACTATCACTTCGCGAATCTGAATACAGGCGAAAGAATCTGGGATGCGGAAGCCTCCTCTGTGGATACGGCGATTCTTCTCTGCGGGGTGCTGATGTGCAAGGCGCACTTTCCGGATGAGGATATCCGCAAGCTCGCGCAAGCCATCTATGATCGTGTGGACTGGTCCTGGCTGTCAGAGGATACGACCATTCTGCCCATGGGATGGACGCCGGAGTTTGGATTTTTGGCCAGCCGATGGGATGACTACAGCGAACTAATGATGATCTATCTTCTCGGCATGGGTTCAGCTACCCATCCAGTGAAGGCTGACGCATGGAATGCATGGAAGCGCACTCTCTTTGAATATGACGGGCTGCGCTATATCGGCTCCTATGCGCCGCTGTTCGTGCATCAATACTCCCAGGCTTGGTTTGATTTTCGAGACAAACGTGATCACTATGCCGATTATTTCGAAAACTCCATCCTTGCCACAGAGGCGCACCGCAGATTCTGCGTGGATATGAACACGCGCTTTCCCGACTATTCCCATGCCTTGTGGGGAATAACCGCCTCGGACTCCGTGCATGGCTACACCGTATGGGGAGGACCTCCGGCAACAGGCCCGATCGATGGCAGCATTGTTCCTTGCGCTGCCGCCGGCTCATTGCCCTTTCTGCCAGCGGAGACCATACGCGTTCTACGCACAATCTATGATCACTATCCCCAGGCTTGGTCGCAATATGGTTTTGTCGATGCCTTTAATCCGCTCACCGGCTGGTTCGATACTGACGTGGTTGGAATCGATACCGGAATCACGATGCTGATGGCGGAGAATGCCAGAACTGGCTTCGTATGGAGCACCTTTATGCGCAATCCAGAGGCTATGCGCGGCATGCAGAAGGCGGGCTTTCAGCATTACGAGCATCCTCCTTATCGAACACCGGAAAGACTGGCAAGATGACGCTACAATGAAGATACTCCGGAGGAATCAGTCCGCGGTCCCTCTTTGTTTTTCTTTCGCAGAGATCTCTGCAGGTTGCCAATGTTTTCGAGGGAAAGCATGTCGAATAACATCGGTCAGTCTTCTGTTGATTCCAGCACATCCATGCCTCAGTCCGCGTCCTCCGGTCGCGCCTGGGCAGAGCGCATTCAGGCGCTGCGCAACATTCCGCCTGTGCTCCGCTTCGTCTGGGAGTCGGGCCCTTCGGTTGTCTTTTGGAATATCACCATTCGCATAGTGGTTGCTTTTTTGCCAGTGGGAATCGGGATCATCGGCCGGTTCATCATTGACGGTGTTAACCACATTCGCCTGCACGAACCACTCCCTCAACACTTCTGGTGGCTTGTGGCTGCAGAGATGTTACTCTCTGTCGCCATAGGAATTCTGCTGCGCCTCGTGGATTATTTCGATAGTCTTCTGGCAGACCGCTACACGCACCATGTAAGCGTAGAGGTGATGCGCAAGGCTGCGGCTCTGGATGTCACCGTTTATGAGGATCCAGTCTTCTATGATCGGCTGGAGCGTGCGCGCGTACAGGCGACCGATCGTCTGGCCATGATCCAGATGATGGGCCGGCTCATCCAGCAGTCGGTCACTGCCATTGCATTTTCTGCCGTACTCGTGCGCTACTCTCCTTTGCTGCTTGCCCTGCTGGTGCTGGGTATTGTGCCGGCTTTTCTCGGGGAAAGCCATTTCGCGTTTCTCTCGTATGCCAAGAACCTGCGCCAGACTCCGATGCGACGGCAGATGGACTACCTGCGGCAGGTGGGAGCCAGCAAGGAAGCAGCCAAGGAACTCAAGCTCTTCAATCTCAGCCAATACCTCACGGAGCGATTCAGCACCATCTCGCTGCAGATTTATCACGACAATGTGGATCTCAACCGCAGACGACTGTTCTGGGGCGGTCTGCTTGCCATCCTTGGCCAGCTGGGTTATTACGCAGCGTATGGCGTGAGTATTTATCGCACTATTCAGGGCCAATATACGGTTGGTGATCTTACTCTCATCACAACCGCGATTCTGCAGGCGATGAGCAATATCCAGATGGTCTTTTCCACCGCTTCAGGTGTCGCCGATCAGGCGCTGTTTCTTACCGATCTGCTCGCATTTTTTGCCATGAAGCCACGTGTAGAATCCGTCGCCAATGGTCTGCGGGTGCCCAGGCCGATCCAGCGCGGATTTGAATTTCGCAATGTCTCGTTTTCCTATCCCGGCACCACGCGCAGCGTGCTAAGCAACTTCAACTTTCTGCTTGTACCCGGCGAACGCGTGGCGCTCATCGGCGAAAACGGACAAGGCAAGACGACCATCGTCAAGCTGATCACCCGGTTGTACGATCCGACGGAGGGCGAAATTCTGCTGGATGGAGTGGATCTTCGAGCCTATGATCTGGACGATCTGCACGCTGAGATCGGCGTCATCTTTCAGGACTTTATGCGCTATGAGATGACCGTTCGGGAAAATATCGCCGTCGGTCGGGTGGAGATCCCGCACACCCTCGAGGAGATTCGGGATGCGGCTGAGAAGAGCCTTGCAGCCAGTGTGGTGGCCAAGCTGCAGCATGGCTACGATCAAATGTTGGGGCGGCGTTTTGAAGGCGGTGTCGACCTTTCCGGCGGCGAATGGCAGCGGCTCGCGCTCGCGCGAG
>JAKBAG010000329.1 GCA_021809235.1 Acidobacteriota bacterium | reverse complement strand
ATCCACGCGTCACGCCCGCCCGTTCCAGCTGCTCCCAGCAGGCTTCCACCTGGGTAATCTCGGCCATGTCCGCCATCGAACAGCCCGCATTCAGATCCGGCAGAATCACCTGCTGCAGGGCATTGCCTGCTGTGTCCCGACGCGCCAGAACATCCGCACTCTCAGCCATGAAATGCACGCCGCAGAAAACGATGAATTCGGCTTCCGTGCGAGTGGCCGCCTGCGCCAGTTTGTAGCTGTCGCCTGTCACATCGGCAAATGCAATCACTTCATCCCGCTGGTAGTGATGCCCCAGCACCACCACACGCTTGCCCAGCCGTGCTCGCGCCACACGGATGCGATCCGCGGCTGCCGGATCCGACTCCTCCAGATAAGGCTCAAGGTCGCACATTGCCGTTGTCCCAATCACGGGCAACTCTTCGATTCCTGTTTCCATCTCAATTCCGCCTTCAGTCTGCGCAATCCTGTACACGGATGACAGACGGTGATGTTGAAAGCCTTGCGCGCTGCAGCGGACTCGCTCCGACTCTCTATCCTTGTCGGCCAGTCCACGGGGATGTTGCAGCTCCAAACCTGCATGGCGTTGTGGATTCGCCATGCGCTTCCCATTAGTGTAAGCGGATTTCGGAGCTCCGTCACGATGCCGGCTACCCATGCCGGCCCATCCCCCGGCTTCACACCTGCGGCAAACAGAACTTCCCTTGCCTGCGCAGTGGAAACAAATTCATCCCCACCCCACCCCCACCCTTTGACGCCATCGACGCACTTTGTTATTTTGAAAGAGTCGCCCTCAACGACAGGCATTCCTCAGTAGCTCAATGGCAGAGCATTCGGCTGTTAACCGAAGGGTTGTAGGTTCGAGTCCTACCTGAGGAGCCAATTCTTTTCAACGACTTACGCCCCCTACCAACTCCCCGATGACCCTCGAAAATGCCCGACTGTGGGGACTTTTGTGGGTACTCCCCCTCAAAATCCTGCGTAAAACCAAGCGATTCTGAGCAATCGCGCGCGCCGTTTTTCGGTGCAATTGCGAGTTCCGTGGGCCCCGGTGTGTGACCGTTGTCGAGCGTCTTGCCGCCGTTCTGCGGCGTGGACTGACCCCCTGAAGTGAGACAGTTGTGTTTCCAACACTTTACGGCATGAGACAGTATTCCTTGCAACCCATTGCGGTGAAAGGAACTGCGAGTGGCAAAGAAGCGAGTCGGCAAATATCCTCTGTCCTTTCGGCAGATGACAGTCGAACGAATGAAGGATTGTCCCAGCGTGTCTGCTCTGGCGAACGAACTGGGCATCGACCGCAGCAATATGTATCAGTGGCAGCGGCAGCTTGAGCATGCCAGTGAGTCGAGCACCAGGGTTACATCTCCGATCCGTGAACTCCGCAAACAGGTGCGTGAGTTGCAGCGAGTGCTCGCGGAGAAAACACTGGAAGCGGATTTTTTCAAAGGCGCCTTGCAAAAAGTCGAGGCTCGACGCCAGTGCAGCAAGCGCTCTGGCGGGACGGCATCTACGACCAGATCCGGGAAGTGATGCCGATGCAAGGCAGCCTGAGTATCGAGCGAATGTGTCTGCTGGCGGGAGTAAGCCGGACGGGATTCTACCGGTACTTAAAAGCTCACGTTCCCAGCGAAGAGGAAATCGAAGTACGGTCAGCCATTCAGCAGGTGGCACTCCAGCATCGTCGTCGCTATGGCTACCGCCGGGTTACGGCGGAGCTCAAGCGTCGCGGCATGCAGGTGAACCACAAGCGAGTCGCGCGGATCATGCGTGAGGATAACCTCCTCGCGCTGCAGCCGAAGGAATTTGCGACCACCACGGATTCCAATGAATCGCTGGAAGTCTATCTGAACCTATCGCGGCGCATACGGCTAAATTCAGTCGATCAGCTGTGGGTTGCGGACATCACCTACATCCGATTGCAAGCCGAATTCGTCTACCTGGCGGTGATATTGGACGGCTTCTCGCGCAAGGTTGTGGGCTGGAATCTGGATCGTTCTCTCACCTCCCGCCTGGCAGTCGACGCGCTTGAGAGCGCGATTGATTTGCGACGGCCCCTGCCGGGAGTAGTCCACCACTCCGACCGTGGAGTGCAGTACATTTCTCCAGAATACGTAGCGATTCTCCAGCGGCATGGGATGGTTCAGAGCATGAGCCGGCCGGCGAACCCTTACGACAACGCCAGCTGCGAAAGCTTCATAAAAACGCTCAAGCGTGAGGAAATTTATGCGAACAAATACCGCGACCTTCAGGATTTGCGCAGCCACATAGAAGAGTTCATCGACGGCTACTACAACCAGAAACGACTGCATTCCGCGCTTGGATACCAAACGCCAGAAGAATACGAAGCTCAGACACAAGGCAAAACTGAAGCAGAACTCCATGCTCCGACACTGCGGTTTTTCACGCCTGATTCAAAGAGAGCTAAACGGGCACATAAGGGGAGGGACTCAGACGCCATCCTTTCCGCAAAGCCGACGTGGCTTTAAGGATTAAATAATGATCTCGGTTGAAACGCCGAGCGCAACTGCCTGAATCCGTTACTGTTCAGGCGAAGGGTTCGAAATCAAAAACGCTACGAGTGTAGCGATAGAAATTGTCTCAACAAAGGGGTCAGTGGAAGAGAAGTTCATCGGTCAGAAGTATTCTTGAAGCTTCCGCGTGGGGTCGAATGAGTACCGCAAGATCAAGGCAGCCTAGTCTGAGCATCGATGGGCGAATGCGCTAGCTATTGGTGGGATTCGAACCCCACGGATCCGGGATGCTGGCCCGCTTCCCAATACCTATCCTGAGCAATCGGAGCGAGCCACTCTAGATGAGTGCGTTGGCCCGCTAGCGACAACAGACAACGAGAAACA
>JAKBAG010000055.1 GCA_021809235.1 Acidobacteriota bacterium | reverse complement strand
CGCCGCCGTGGGCAATGATGTTGGACAGATCGGATTGGGAGAGTTTGTTGTAGATGTCGCCGCTGGTGAAGGCGTGCGGCTTGACGGCGAGATTGTCGTAGTTGGATACCTGCTCGACGGTGGAGTTAGGGTCATGGCATCGGGAGCAGTAGAGTGCGTTGACCTGATAGCCGACCTGCTGCTGATAGCCGGCGGAATATTCGGGGATAAGCAGAGAGAAGTTTTTCCCGTGCGCATCGGCCGAGATAGCGGTGAAGGGATAGAGGCCGGAGATACCACCGAGGGTGAGATGGACAGTAACCTGTCCGTTGTCGTCGGTGAGTGCCTGCGAGGGCTGGATGATGACGCCGGTGGGGCCGACAAGCTGGAGGACCGCACCGGGGACGGCGTTGCCCTGGTCGTCATTAACCTGCAGCACGAGAGGTTGTGGCAGCAGCGAGCCAGGCGAGCCGAGCTGACGGTCGCCGCTGACGATGACGATAGCAGAGCCTGTGGCTTTGGCGTGAATAGCCGGAGCTGAGGCTGGCCGATGCATGCAGCCGACACAGAGTACGGCCGCTAAGAAGATGCCAAGCAGCGAGACATAACGCAGGTCGGTGCGCGGATGGAAATCGAGGTTAAGCGTAGAGATCTTCATTTCCTGGCCGCCTGACTGGCACCGGACTTCTGTGCCATGAGAAATGCAGTGAGTGACCGGGCGTCGTCGTCACTGATGTGCTGGTTCGGCTCCATGGTGCCGGGACGCAGTGCCTGCGGGTTCTTGAGGTAGTGGTAGATCCAGGCAGCGGTGAGACGAGAGCCAACCTGGGTGAGTGTTGGACCAATATAGCCCTTGTCCTGATTGGGGTTGACGATGTGGCAAGACTGGCAAGCATACTTGGAGTAGAAAAGCTGTCTTCCCTTTTCGACCTGGTCTGGCGAGTAGCCGGAGAGTGGCAGCTCATCGCGCTGGAAGGCTGGGGTCTGATAGACAGCGAGGATGTAGTCAGTGAGCACGGCGCGCTCAGAATCGGTAAGGTTAAAGCGCGGCATGCGGCGGATAAGTGCCGGACGCAGAGTGTTTGGATTCTTCAGGAAGGCGTCAAGCCACGGACGCTGCACAGAAGAGCCTTCCCAACTGAGATCGGGAGCCATATCGCCACCGCGACCGTTGATGCGATGGCAACTGAGGCAATTCAATTGCGTCATGAGCTGGCCAGCTTTGTCGGTGGGTTCGTAGTGAGTCTCCTGTACGGCGGGGCGCTGCAGGTTAAGCGGAAGCTCGAAGCTGCGATCTGTGAGTGGCAGCAGCGCGGTGACGACGGCCTCAACCTGTGCAGATGTGAAGTTGTACTTCGGCATGTGGAGCGATGGACCGAAGGATCGAGGGTGGCTGATCTTTTGGGTGAGATAGGCCGGCAGTGTACGCTCCATGCCTGGCAGGAAAACAAGCTGCACGACGGGCTTGCTGCCGATGCGGCTGAGGTTGGGTCCAAAGTTGTCAGGTTTATCGATGCCACGAATCTGATGACAGGAGGCGCAACCGTACTCGATGACGAGCTTTTTACCGTGAGCAATCTGTGCAGGCGTGGCCGGGGACAGATGCACATTGGCAAGCAGGTCCGGGTTGGTCTTGCTCTGGACGAATGCTGTGATGAGCTTGAGCTGCGCATCGGTCCAGCGGTACTGGGGCATGAGCGTGGACGGATCGTAGTGCTGAGGATTGCGCATCCAGGCCATAAGCCACTCTGGACGGACCTTGGTGCCGATGTTGGTCAGCTCCGGACCAAGGTTGCCTCCGACGAGGTTGCCAGCTGCATTCTGGGTGGCGTGGCAGGAGGCGCAGAAGGATTCGCCGTAGAGGCTGGCACCGGCAGTTGGGTCAGGAGCGGAGCTATGGACTGCCGTCGCGGGCATGGGCATTGTGTCGCCGGGGTTGGTTGTACTGTTGGCAATGAGGAATGCGGAGATATCGGAGGCATCGGCGTCACTGAGCTTGAAGTTAGGCATGGTGGCCGATGCGGAGTAACTGGTGGGGTCCTTAAGCCATGCATAAATCCACTCACGGGTAGTTTTATCGGCGATGTGGGTGAGCGGCGGTGGATTGTCGGAGGCCTGGAGCTTGGTGCCGTCCGGCAGGATGATGGAGTGACAGTTGACGCAGCCATAGCGAGCCAGTATGACGCGTCCCTGATTCAGCTTGGGCGTGCCCTCAAGTGGACCTTGATGACACTGGCCGCACGAGGATTCCATGTAACGTGCCGGGAGAATGGGTTCTTCTCCCGCCATTTCGCTATGATGGGCCTGGCCGACGGTAGTGGCCGCTCCCTGGCCGCGATGGCAGATGACACAACCAAACTCGGTGAGCTTGTGCGGGATACGCGGATGGGCACGGAATGGCTGTTGCTGCACGTCAGAAAGACTGGCCTCGGTGAGTCCGACATGGCAAGTCTGGCAGCGATCAACGACATTCATCTGCGGAATCCAGATCTGCTGGATTCCACCGTGGAAGTGGCGCTGCAGGGTTAGTGCGTCTGTGCGGTGGGAAATGAAGCGGAGATATTGACGCTGATAGCCGTGCCACTGGCTGAAATAGTCCTTGGCCGGGGCGATGGTGAGCAGCAGCAACAGTACAAAACTGACGACGCCAAACATGCGGAACGGGTCACGCAGAAAGGCCAGACAAGAGGCGAGGAAACCAGTCTTATTGGTTTTCATTTAGCTCCTCCACGGCAATACCCACGACCAGCCAGGGCCGCGGAAGAACGTGCCCACCGCAGTGAGTACGATGAGTTGAAAAAGAAACCAGGTCATGATCCACCAGGAGACGGGACGTTGCGCGAGATAGCTGCGGAAGCGACTGGACGACTGCGGAGAGCTGTAGGCAGCCAGCAGAAGGAAGAAAGCGACGATGGCAGTTGGAACCAGCGCAACATAAACATCGAAGACAGCCAAAAAGACAATGAGTGCCAGGCAGAGGATCATGGACAGGCGCAGACGCTGCGCGCGGTTCTTGAGGAATAGCCCCTGAGCTTCAATGTTGATGTCGAAGTAGGGGATGACGATGAGCGAGATGACGAGCAGACCGGGGATGAGGACGCCAGCTACGACGGGCGGAAAGTAGTGGAGCATCTCCTGCAGGCCAAGGAAATACCAGGGAGCCTTTGCTGGGTTGGGGGTGTTGGTGGGGTTGGCGATGCCCTCAAGCGGCGCGTTGAAGAACAGCGACATAAGGACGAGGCCGAGGAAGAGACATTCGACGGCAAGCAGCGCGCGGATGAGGACCTCGGGGAAGGTCTGCACACGCTCCTCTTCATAGGCGCGCACCTGGGAGGATGTGCGACGCGTGACGAAGAGTACGCGACGCTGCGAGACGCGCATGTCGGAGCTGACTTCGGCGGTGAAATCCCTGGGAGGTGTCATGATTGTTTCTTCTCCTCGGAGGCAGGCTGGGCAGAGTTTTCGACGTTGCCAGGCTCACTCTGGCGAACGTAGAGACCGCCGTCCTTGCGGATACGCCAGAAGTGGACGGCAAGAAAGAGGACGGCGCTGAGCGGAAGTATGACGGTGTGCAGGACGTAGAAGCGCAGCAGGGCGTTGGCGTTGACCTGATGGCCGCCGAGCAACAGGAAGCGGATCTTGTCGCCGACGAGCGGGACGGCCGATGAGATGTTGGTGCCGACAGTGATGGCCCAGAAGGCGAGTTGATCCCAGGGCAGCAGGTAACCGGTGTAGCTGAGCAGCAGCGTGACCAGCAGTAGGATGACACCGACGACCCAGTTAAATTCGCGTGGTGCTCGATAAGCACCGCGATAGAAAACGCGAAACATGTGAGCAAAAGCGAGGAAAACCATGGCGTGAGCCGACCATCGGTGCAGGTTACGCAGGAAGAGTCCGGAAGAGACGACGAAGCGCAGATCTTTTACGTCGGAGTATGCCTGGGGCACGGAGGGATGATAGTAGAGCATCAGCACGACGCCGGTACCGACGAGAATGAAGAAGGTGCCAAGCGTTAGGGTTCCCAGATACCAGGTGGCACTCAGACTGACCATGCGCTTGCGGACTTTTGTAGGAAATAGGTGAAGAAAGAGATTCTGCTGGATGGCGAGGGCATTGTGGAGCGTGCTGCTGCCGGTGCCACTGCGGAAGATGGATTTCCAGACACGGGTGCGTTCGAGTCTGTCGAAGTAGGTTTCCAGGCGGTTCGGCATGATTTATACCCTCAGGAACTGAAGCTCGGGAATGGTGATGGAACGATCGACCATTAGCTCGTCGTCGTCACTGAGCCAGAGTTTGAGCCAAGGCAGCGGCTTAGGAGCAGGTCCAGCAAGCTTCTTCCCTTCCCGGTTGAAGCGGCTGCCGTGGCAGGGACAGGCGATCATATTCAGCTCGGGCTTCCAGGCGGTCATGCAGCCGAGATGGGTGCAAATGGCGCTGAGCGAGAAGAACCCTTCAGCGATGTGGACGAGATAGATGGCCGAATCGACATCGAGCGTAACCGAGCCGGTGGGAAAGTTTTCGGTTCTGCCGACGTTGACGATTGGTGACGGCTCAAAAAGGACGTTGGGGGATAGATACCGGTAGTAGAAGGCGAGCGTTCCGGCAGCGGCTACTCCGAGCGATCCGAGTCCCAACTGGGTAAAAAACTTTCTGCGATCCAATTCGACTTCATGCGAAGCGAGTTCGGGGTGCGGTGTGGTGTTCATGGTTGGCATCACTTCCTGTCTGCCGTTGTCAGTCGCAACGGCGCTTCAATCGCTTCAAGTGAGATCAATCCCGTAGGCTCAGACGGGATCAGGTTGTAGGCTTCCATGGTGATGGTGCCGGCCGGGCAGCGAGCGGCGCAGAGTCCGCAGCGGATACAGCGAGTTTCGTCCTTGAGCATGACGGAGCCAGAGACGGAGCCAAGATCAGCAGCGCGGAGATTTTCCAGCTCGATATCAAGTAACTGTTCATTTTCCATGAGCTGCTGCACGACGTTGGGTTCAAACTGGAAGCGATCGAGACTAACTAATTCCAGACAACTCTCAGGACAGACATCGACACATCCGCCACATAAGACGCAGAGACTACCATCATCGGATTTGCCTTCAAAGACGGTGTTGACCCAGCAGTGGAGGCAGCGCTGGGCTTCGGCGCGCGCGGTCTGCTCATCGTAGACAACCTCGACTTCAGTCATTCCGGTTCGTCGGTCGATGGGGAGCACAGGAGGATCATTGCGCACCAGATCAAGGAGATTAAGGGGCATGCTGTGGCGATGGAGAATCTCCACTTCTATGCGCGGCTCTGGATGGCGGGTACCGCGCAGAAACTCGTCGATACCCATAGCGGCACGCTTGCCGTCGGCTACGCTGTCAATGATGAGGCGTGGCCCGAAGGCGCAATCGCCGCCGGCGAAAATACCGGGGGCCGAGGTCATGAGGGTTCTTGCATTGACGGAGATGAGACCCCGGCGGGAGATTTCGACGCCGTCATCGGGCTGGAGAAAATCGAGCCGAGGTGCCTGGCCGATGGCCATGATGATGGTGTCGCAGTCAAGCAGGAATTCACTGTTTTCATGGAACGTGGGATTGAACCGCCCGTTCGCATCAAACACCTGTTTGGTGCGGACCACCTCAAGCGCAGCGACCCCATTTGGACCAGCAATGATGCGCTTGGGACCAAGTCCAGGATGGAGAATAACGCCTTCCTCTTCTGCCTCAACGATCTCCTCTTCGGCGGCGGGCATAATTTCGCGACCTTCCAGGCAGACGAGATGAACCTCACTCGCACCGAGACGCAGTGCGGACAGCGAGATGTCCATCATCTCCTTGCCTGCGAGGGCTTCGACATTGCCTGGATCCGGCTCCTGCTCTGTTGCTCCGTGCTCCGCGATTACTCCATTGTGGATGGGTACATGCTGGCGGACGACCTCGCGCGCGGCCGATCGGGCCACGTCCATGGCAACATTGCCGCCGCCAATGACGATGACTTTTTTGCCGATAGTGAACTGGTAGCCGAGGTTGACATTAAGCAGAAAATCGATGCCTTTGTGAACACCGTCGAGATCAACGCCGGGGATAGTGAGATCGCGGCTCTGATGGGCGCCGACTGCAATGAGTACAGCGTCAAAGCCCTGCTGACGCAAACCTGCGATGGTGAAGTCGCGCCCGGCAGCTTGATTGAGCTTGAGTGTAATGTCGCCTGTAGCGAGAATCTCCCGCACCTGCGCCTGGATAACACTGCGCGGCAGTCGATACTCCGGTACGCCAAGATGGAGCATGCCGCCAGCAACTGGCGATGCCTCGAAGATGGTGACGGCGTAGCCCATGAGGGCCAGATCGTGTGCTGCAGACAGTCCGACAGGGCCGGCTCCAACGACGGCAATCTTGAAGGGAAGTTTCTTCTGCGCGCGTCCCTTGTTTACGTCAACGGGACGGCGGGACTCTGGTCCGTGGCGCTCTGTGAGAAAGCGCTTGAGCGCACGAATAGAGATGGGGCGGTCAATGGAACCGCGACGACAAGCGGTCTCACAGGGATGCGCGCAAACCCTGCCGCAAATGCTGGCAAGCGGGTTGGGTTCACGCGCATAGCGATAGGCCTCCTCAAAGTTGCCTTCCGCGATGAGGCCGACGTATCGACCGGCATTGGTGTGGGCAGGACAAGCCATCATGCAGGGAAAATTGGTATGCAACCAGCCTGCATCTACTGGCTTGTCGTCAAATTGTTTCCACATTACTCCGTCTCCCTGACCTACCATGGCACGTTGTGCCGTTGACGTATTACGACCTGGAATTACCTGCCCATCGGGATGTCTGCGGAGGCATCTCCGGAGACGGTGACAGAGACAGTGTGGGTATGAACCTTGCCACCTTCATTCCAGGCTGTAAGCTTGTAGGTTCCGTTAGGAACGTTGTCGATCTTGTAGGCGCCGGACTTGTCAGTGATGGCGTAATAGGGTGTGGGCGCAACGATAATATATCCGGCCATATCCGGGTGTACGTTGCACAGCAGCGGCACAACGCCGGCGTTGGTGAAGGTGAAGGAACGCGACTGGCCATGAGGCCATGTGCCCATGTTGTGTCCCATAGCCTTGTTGCCGTTGATGGAGGACCAGAAGACGTTGTGCTCGACGCTGTCCTCATTCTTGAAATCGACGGTGCCACCCTTCTGAACGACGACGATATGGGGCATGAACATGAGTCCCTTCTGGTCCATGACAACGTGCTGGGTGGGAGCGGGAAAGGATTTTCCGGGGATGGCCTCAATGTAGACGACCGACTGACCTTTTGCACCGGTGACCTTGCCGTGGATAGTACCGGCGTTACCGGTGACGGCAGCAGCAAGGATGACGAGAAGAGCGAGAATGCTGGACCTCATAGTACCTCCGTGAATGCAAAACCTGGAGCTAGATGGCGCCAGTGGAAGCAAAGCGCCGTGTGGATATGCGTGCCAGAGTCGGTTCCGCACAGACTTGGAAGCCAGATGCAAGAGTTTGTTCTGTGGCACAGGGCCGTCATACATTCGACACTTTGCATGGGACCAAACCCGCACTATGTGCGTAAGTGATGTTCATCACAAAGTCGTGTCAATGTTGACAAGAAGGACGGCGCATCCACTGCAATGAGAAAAGGGGCTGAAAAGCCGCATAGGGAAAGGGCTTGCAATGAATGCGACAGCAACGGAAGCCACTGAAAGACGCAGATGGCAATAAAACGGGGGATGCAGCCTGAGCAGCTGCATCCCCCTAATTTTGATTCGTGATGTGGTTTATTTTTTACCGATGTTGATGGAGACGATATATTCGCGAGGCGCACCAGGATCAACGAGTGTGTATCCGCCGAAGCTGGTGCCGAAGTATCCGCCGCTGGTGATGTAAGCCGTGGGATTGTAGGCGCGGTTGAAGAGGTTCTCAATACCGAGCGAGAACTGGACCGGAATGCCACGACCGTGAGACATGTGGAAGAGTTGACCGATGCTACCGGCCGTGCCATCCATGTTGAAATTGACGACTCCGTAGCCGGAGACTTCCTGCTTGGTGGGTGCGGCAATGAGGTTGCTGAAGAGATAGCGCTGTCCGACGTATTGCCACCAAAGGCCGGGGGTCAGCGAGCGCTGTTTGTCGCCCGACTTCCAGGCCGAGGTGACACCGAGATTGGTGCTGTAGCGGGGCGAGTTTGCGATAGGAAAGCCTCGGTAGTTGCTGGGTGATCCATTCGGGATGTAGGAAAGGAAGTAGTCATGCTGGATGATTCCGTTGCCATGCACCTGCAGGTAGCGACCTGGCGATTCGTCGAAGTTGACGGAAACCCCGTTGTAGATGCTGGAGGCAAGGGCGATAGTGGCCGGCGTGCTGATCTGTGCGACCTGCGTAACCACGTTCACGTTGCTTAGTTTGTCATGGAAGTAGGTGGCATCAAGCGAGCAGGCTCCCAGGAAGGCAAACGGGCATTTCGAGACAAGAAATCCGAGTTCGCGATTGTCACTCTTGACGGCCTTGAGCTTAGAGACATTGACACCGTTGGTGGCTTGGTTGGCACCGAAGGCAGAGTCAGTGGGGTTTTCATAGGTGATGGCGAAGTTACCGTGGAGCGTGAACCAGGGTAGAGCGCGATACTGGGCACCAACCGACGGCGACTGCTTGGAAAAAGTCTTGTGGCTGTCCGGTGCCAGCTCGGGATCGTTGGCTGGATTGCCCTGCGGAAAGAAAGACAGACCGATGTTGTAGTAGTGCGTGCGGAAATACTGCTCGGCAAGCCCCGGCGTAATGATAAGGCGCTGGTGCAGAAGATCAATACGATCCTGACCGTAGAGATATCCGAAGTCACTGTCAATCTGATCTGCATTGAAGAAGGCGGGCTGGGTTTTGGATGTTCCAAGTGCGGGATTGAAGGTGGCGACAGGATTCTTGTAGCCCTGATGCATCCAGTAGCCACCTACTGTGACGAGATTATGCGAAGCCTGAATATCGACGGAAGTGGATGAACCGATGGTGTTCGAAGCCGGGTCATACCACTCATGACCGACCGCGTAGTTTGGACCGTAAAAGTTAACAACGCGATTATGTAGGCGGTACCCGTGACGGAACCACTCGGAGTTGTGCATGGTAACGCGCGGTGAAAGCTCAAGTTCAAGCTTGCCGTAGGCGATGTCGCTCTGGGTCTTGATCTGCTTGAACCAAATATCCTTGGCAAGCGAAGAGTAGAATCCGCTGGTCTGTTGACTGTAGTACTGGACGTTTGTTGGCACGGCACTGGAGGGCTGGGAGTCCGGACCGAAGAGGCCGATCGTGGTGACAGCATCGCCTGTGTTGTTGTTGGAGGCAGGTGTGATGGGTACGATGGGAAGAAAGTTCGGACGGAACTCAGTGTTGCGTCCGTGGTAGAAGCCGAAGCTGATGCTACCACGATCGAAGTAGTGATCTACCTTAGCAAGCGCGGCGTAACCGGATGAAGGCGCGTTAAAGGTGGGGATGCCGGTGGTGCCGACACGGAAGGTGTCGTTGGAGGCATATCCGAAGGCGAGCATGCCAGACCAGCCTTTGTAGTTGCCGGAGCGGGCGATGAAGTGCTCGATATAGGTGTTGTAACTGCCGATGCTGACGCCGGCATTGAGATCCGGTCCGGGCGTGCTCTTGGGCTGGAAGGGCATGTAATTGACGGTACCGCCGATGCTGTCATACCAGCGATTGGAGGGTCCGCCAGGCCCGTAGGTGACATCCACGTTGTTGATCATGTCCATAATGGGGATCTGGGTGGTCTGCCACTGACCATTGTTGGCACTCAGGTTGTTCATGGGAATACCGTCAAACAGGAAGGTCACGCCGTTGCGAAGGACGTCTCCGTTGACGCTGGACCACCCGGCTTTGATTCCGCGCAGGACGACCTCACTGCGTGCCGTGGCAGCGACGCCGCCGTATCCATAAACATAGACACCAGGAGCTGCGGTCAGCGCCTGAGCCGCACTGCCAAAAGGTCCGGCTACGCCTTCAATCTCCGCGTTGGAAATGTTGGCTTCTGTAACGGATGTCTCAGGCGATCCCTCAGCGGTAACGGTGACGGACTCGCTGTTGGAGGCAATCTGCATGGAAAGATGAATGGTCTCACTCTGCCCGATGGAAAGCTGGATGCCGTTGCGGGTGAGGACGTCGAAGCCCTTCATGCTGGAAGTGACCATGTAAGCGCCCGGTGCAAGATTGGCAGCATCGAATGCACCCTGAGCATCACTGGTGACATTGGTAATCGTCTGGGTGCCAAGGTTAATGATGGAGACAGTTGCCCCGGCGATGGCCTCACCAGAAACTGTGGTGACGGTGCCACGCAGCTCTGTGGAGCCCTGGGCATAAAGCAGTTTTCCTGCGAACAGAACTGCAAGAGCGCCAAGCAGAATTGATCTTCTCAGGCGTTGCATCAGCTACCTCATAAATTGGAATTGGCGTGCGGTGCGGTCGTGCTGCGTGAGAATCCGCGCACCTGTATCGAAGTTATGGAGGCTGTATTACGAATTCTTGATAGCTGCATGAATTTCATTACGGAGTTATGACAGTGCCGTCATGCAGTCATGAATGGATGTGGATAAGTGCTGAGGACGGGGATGGCGGGATGGACCGTGATGCTGTTGACTGCTGAAGAACTGCACGTCGGTGATGGCGGTCACAGGCTTTACGGGTTCATGTGCTTCAGAATTCCGTGGTACGAGGTTAGGTCATGTGTCTAGCGATACCAGGGCGATTGCTGAGTCGGGAAGAAAGCAACGGGATGCTGCGCGGGCGGATTGAGTTTGCCGGAATTGTACGCGAAGCGTGTCTTGATTTTTTGCCCGAAGCAGAGTTGGGCGACTACGTGCTGGTGCATGTAGGATTCGCAATTACTCGAGTGGATGAACACGATGCCCAAGAAACACTGGCATATTTGCGCCAGATAGGACGGCTGGAAGAGGAATTCGGTGCCAGGCTGGATTTTAACGCTGGCTCCGCCGACGCAGAGACAGACACTGATCCAATGCGGGCGCTAATGATACGCCCGGACAAGGCGGAATGATGCGGTATATAGATGAGTATCGAGATCAGGAGCTAGCACTTGGGTTAATGAACCGACTGCGTGCGATTGCGCAGCATCCGTGGGTGCTGATGGAAGTGTGTGGCGGGCAGACCCACACACTCGTGCGGTATGGCATTGACAAGCTGCTACCAGCAGGAATGGAGATGATCCACGGGCCGGGATGCCCAGTATGCGTAACGCCACTGGAGATGATTGACCGGGCGATTGCAATTGCGGGGATGCCGAAGGTAATTCTGGCCAGCTATGGAGACATGATGCGGGTACCCGGATCGAACCACGACCTGCTGCATGCGCGGGCAGTGGGCGCAGATGTGCGAATGGTGTATTCGCCGTTGGATGCGCTGGAGATGGCACGACAGAATCCGGAGCGCGAGGTGGTGTTTTTTGCCGTAGGTTTTGAGACGACAGCACCAGCGAATGCGGCGGCTGTGTACCAGGCACGGCGGTTAGGAATTGGGAACTTTTCTCTGCTGGCCTCACATGTGCTGGTGCCACCGGCACTGGAGGCGCTGCTGCAATCGGAGGGAAATCGCGTGCAGGGTTTAATTGCACCCGGGCATGTGTGCTCGATTGTGGGCCTGAATGCATATGAGAAGTTGGCGAAGCGGTTTGCCATCCCAATTGTGGTCGGAGGATTTGAGCCAGTGGATCTGATGGAAGCGATTGTGATGCTGACCGAGCAACTGGAGGAAGGTCGGGCTGTAGTGGAGAACCAGTACTCGCGGTCTGTACGTAGTGACGGAAACCGGAACGCGGTGCAGATGGTGGAGAGCGTGCTGGAGGTGTGCGACCGGAATTGGCGCGGAATGGGCAGGATTCCAAAGTCCGGCTTGAGAATGCGTGCAGAGTATCGGGCATGGGATGCAGAGTACAAGTTTGCCGTGGCAAAGATGACAGTGGCAGAACCGAGTGCGTGTCTGGCGGCTGAGATCTTGCAGGGACATCGGAAGCCGGATGGCTGCCCGGCCTTTGGCAGGGAATGCACACCAGAGCATCCGCTGGGCGCACCGATGGTTTCCACGGAAGGCGCCTGCTCGGCGTATTACCAGTATCGACGACTGGCAGAGCCAGCGGTGGCAATGGGAGGCCTGCGATGACGTTCTGTCCAATTGCGCAGCCTGCGAATGCGTGCATTGTGCTGGGACATGGCTCGGGAGGACGGATGTCTGCCGAACTGATGAATGAGATTTTTCTGCCTGCCTTTCGCAATGCTGCGCTTGAGGAGCGGAATGATCAGGCAATGGTACGAGTACCAGAGGGTCGGATTGCACTGTCAACAGACAGCTTTGTGGTGAAGCCACTATTTTTTCCCGGTGGGAATATCGGCGAGTTGGCCGTGTATGGGACGGTGAATGATCTGGCAGTAGGCGGAGCTATTCCGCGGTTCCTGACGGCGGGCTTCATTCTGGAGGAAGGGTTGCCAATGGCAACGCTCCGCAGCATAGTGGCAGCAATGGCGGTAGCAGCCGAGCGCTGCGGCGTGAGCATAGTGACAGGCGATACCAAGGTGGTGGAAAAGGGATCAGGTGATCAGATTTTTGTAACGACGACAGGGGTCGGCGTGGTGCCGGAGACAGTGCAACTGTCCGCAGGCAGCGTGCAAGTGGGTGACAGAGTGGTGCTGAGCGGATCACTGGGCGACCACGGAATCACGATTCTGGCGCAACGCGAAGGCATGGAACTGGAGGGTGATCTGAAGTCGGATGCCGGGTCGCTTTTTGGACTTTGTCAGGCGGTACTGCAGGCGGCTCCTGGCACACATGCCATGCGCGATTTGACGCGAGGCGGATTGAGCTCGGCACTGAACGAAATTGCTGCCTCAGCGCAGGTGGGCATCACTGTAGATGAGGCGACGATTCCGGTTTCCAAGACGGTGCGCGGTGCATGCGAGCTGTTTGGACTCGATCCGATGTATGTAGCCAACGAAGGCAAGATGGTGGCCTTTGTACCGGAGTTACAGGCCGAGGCTGCGCTGCGCGCTATGCAGGAGTTGCCGGAGGGCGCAGCGGCACGGATTGTGGGCCATGTCACGAATCGGCATCCAGGCATGGTGACGACGCGCACTCGTATAGGAACAGAAAGAATTCTGACGATGCTGGCGCAGGACCAGCTGCCGCGGATTTGCTGAAAGGCGACACAATGCATGAACTCGCTATGGCGGAATCGATTGCACAGGCTGTGCGCCGGACTATGGAAAATCTGCCGAGACAGATACCGGTGCGGGTCAGGTTGCGGCTGGGCGTACTGGCTGCGGTGGATTTCGCAGCATTGCAGTTCGGATTTGCCGTGGCAGCACGTGAAAACGGATGGAACAAGCTGGAGCTGGAGGCGATCTGGGTGCCAGCCGAGCTGCTTTGCCTGGAGTGTGGAACCAGCACGGGGACTCGGGTGGCGCATTGCGACTGTCCGGTATGCGGATCCTGCCGGACGATGCTGCATGGCTCCGATGAACTGGAAATGGAATCGCTGGAGGTGGTAGATGGAAATACAAAATATGCCTCAGGGAATGATGCAGATCCCGCTGAAGCAAAAGGTTCTGCTTGAAAATCAACGTGTTGCAGAACGGCTGCGTAGCCGATATCGGAATGCCAACCTGCTGTGTTTGAACCTGATCTCTTCGCCGGGCTCGGGGAAGACCTCACTGCTGGAAAGGACACTGGAAATCCTGGCAGACGAAGCGTCTCCGCTGCGCGTGGCGGTGCTTACGGGCGATGTGCAGACGGACAACGATGCACGACGACTGGCGCGCTATGGTTACCCGGTGAAGCAGATTACGACTGGTGGATGCTGCCATCTGGATGGATCAATGATCGAGCGGCATCTGGAGGATTGGGACCTGTCAATTCTGGATATTTTGTTTATCGAGAATGTGGGCAACCTTGTGTGCCCTGCCAGCTACGATCTCGGCGAGCATGACAAGATTGTCCTGCTGTCTGTAACAGAGGGCGAAGACAAGCCGCTGAAGTATCCGTCCATCTTCCACAAAGCCACGCTGTTTTTGATGACGAAGGTAGACCTGCTGGGACTGGTACCATTCGATGCGCTCGCTGCCGAACAGAATGCAGCGCGTATCCATAATGGAATCGAGGTGATTCGGTGCTCAGCGGTAAGCTATCACGGCATGCAGGACTGGATCCACTGGCTGAAGAAACGACTGCATGAGGTGCGCGCCAACAACAACCG
>JAKBAG010000328.1 GCA_021809235.1 Acidobacteriota bacterium | reverse complement strand
TGGAGCAGGCATGGCACTGGCAACCGGGTTAGTGATGGGGGGAAACCAGGCAAGTGGCATGGGCAGTACGCAGGTGGCATGGTTCCCGGAGACGACCGCAAGCGCAGTGACGGACTCACCGGGCAGCAGATTGGGTGCCGCAGCCGTGACGCGGCACTGGTAGCGCGCACCGGCCGGCAGCGGATGCAGGAGCGTAAGGTGAAGCGTGACCCGGTCCATTCCATGTAGCAGGCCGTGCTCAAGGCCGTGCTGAAGACCAACAGGCGACGGAGATTGCGCGCGGACAAGCGAGAAGCCGCTGAGGGCAAGCGCGAGCAACAGAACCGATGTGTATCGCATGATTCCCTCCAATGCTGCGGGGCTGTGGACCCAATGCCATTCGGTTACGGGTGCAGACCGCAGGCAACAGGAATATCGGCAGAAATAAGGAGCGGATGAGGCTGCCGTGAGAAAATTCCAACCATTGTGGATTACGAAGGTCATGCGGCTGCGCAGGAAGATGCCCGGAGTGACGTGGATGCAGAGTTGCGCCCGATGACCTCGGTGGAATCTGAGAGAATGGGAGGGTTATGACGACGGATAATTTGATTTTGCTCAAAGACGACATGATCGCTTTTATTGAAGGCCACGGAATGAAGCGGCTGCCTGGCTATGTGACCGAGGATGTGCAGGCGGTGCTGTGGGAGGACGTGGAGAATCCCGAGTCCTGGAAGGACTTTGTGGAGATGGCCAAGCATGCCGGAGCGCTGTTTGTGACGATGAGCGAGGTCACGATGGAGCGCGAGGAGCTGGAAGAGCTGATGGAACGCGCCGGGGAGATCCACTTCCCGGACGAGGAAGCCAACGAAACGGTGGAGGCTCAGATGCTACTGAAGCACGCCGGCAAGGTGGGCTATATCCAGCTTGGATTCGTGCACCAGGGAGTGGTGTTTCTGCACGAGACGACAACCGAGTGGTATGAGCACTATCAGGAGCTGGTGGAGAGCATTGAGGCCTTCCAGCAAATTGTGATCGAAGACGAGGACGACGAAGAGCTGTGAGCGCAGAGGCCGAGGGAGTCGCAGACCGGAAGCAGCAGACCGGCAGACGGCGACCGGGACAGCGCTGGCAGCAGGTGGCTGTGGACTCTAAGGCTGCAGCGGAGCTGGCGCGGCAGGCGCATCTGCCACCGGTGCTGGCGGAGATTCTGCTGGCTCGCGGTGTGACTACGGCGACAGAGGCACATCGATTTCTGCATCCGGAGATGGATCATCTGCATGACCCGATGCGGATGCTGGGCATGGCGGCTGCGGTTGAGCGGGTGGAGCGCGCCGTGGCAGCCGGCGAGCGAATTCTGCTCTATGGCGACTATGACGTGGACGGTACCCTTGCCGTAGTTCTGCTTAAGACGGCCATCGAACGACTGGCCGCACGCGGAGAAGCCCAGGCGCAGCAGACCCACGTGAGCTTCCATGTGCCGCACCGGCTGCGCGAAGGCTACGGTCTACAGACGGGCGTGCTGGAGGCTGCGGCGCGGGATGGCGTGCGGCTGGTAATCACCGTCGATACCGGAATGCGCGCATTGGAGGAGACACAGGCAGCGCGACGGCTGGGGATGGACGTGATTGTGACCGACCACCACCTGCCGGATGCCGGGGAACGGCTGCCTGAGGCGGTGGCAATTCTCAATCCGAATCAGCCCGGATGCTCCTATCCGGAAAAGGGATTGTGTGGGGCGGCCATTGCGCTGAAGCTGGCCCAGGCACTGCTGGAGCGGCAGGACCGCGAGGGAACGCGCAGTCGAATTCTGCCGTCATTTTTGAAGATGGCGGCAATGGCGACGGTGGCAGACGCAGTGCCGCTGGTGGGCGAGAATCGCGTGATTGCGGCGGTAGGAATCGAGGAGCTGCGACGGCCGTCGAGCGTGGGGCTGCAGGCGTTGATGCAGGCAGCTGGGATGGATCTGACGACGCGTGCGGTGACAAGCTTCGACCTGGGCTTCCGGCTGGGTCCGCGGATCAATGCGGCGGGACGAATGGATGTGGCCAGCGAAGTGGTGGAGCTGTTCACAACCCGGGACCGGATGCGTGCGCTGGAGTTGGCGGCCAAGCTGGACCGGCAGAATACGGAACGCCGCGAAGAGGAGGCTGCAATCCTAGACCAGATCCATGCATGGCTGGAGAGCGATGCCACGCTGGAAGAGAAAAAGATACTGGTGCTGGCCGGGGAGGACTGGCATCGCGGGGTGATTGGGATTCTGGCCTCGCGCGTGGTGGAGCGGACGGCGAAGCCGGTGCTGGTGGTGAGCGTGGAGGACGGCGTTGCGTACGGGTCCGGGCGGTCGATCGATGGATTTCCGCTGCTGGAGGCGATTGAACCATGCGCGGATCTGTTTACGCGGTTTGGCGGACATGCCTTTGCGGTGGGATTTGCGATGCCGGCGGAGAATCTGGCGGAGATGGAGCGGCGCGTGCAGGCCTTTGCCGAGGAGCGGATGGCCGGGCGCGTAGCCGAGCATACGCTGCGCATTGATGCTGCGCTTCCGCTGGAGCGGCTGACCGGGACGGTGGTGAGCTGGCTGCGCAAACTGGAACCGACCGGTCGCGGCAACGCAGATCCGGTGCTGCTGGCCGAGCGTGTGGAGCTGACGTCGCCGGTGCGCGTGATGAAGGAAAAGCATATCCGGCTGGAGGTGGCTCCGGCTGGAAAGCAGGTGAGGATGGAGCCGCTGAAGGCGGTGGGATGGAAGCTGGCCGAGCAGGCGGCGGAGATGGGGCTGGAAGTGGGCAGCGTGATTGATCTGGCGTATCGGGTGCGCGTAGCCGAAGAGCGATGGCAGACCGGACGCGGGGATGGGCTGGGCGGCGTGGAACTGGAGATAGCCGGGATGCGG
>JAKBAG010000327.1 GCA_021809235.1 Acidobacteriota bacterium | reverse complement strand
ACACCGATCCGGTGGAGTTCAACCGGCAGTTCCTGACGACAACCGTGGGCCGGGCGATCCTGAACGATGCGCTTCCCGAGGGCATGCCGTTTGTGAACGGTCTGCTGAAGAAGAAGGGCATTGGCCAGCTGGTGAGCTATTGCAACCAGAAGTTCGGGCTGGAAGTGACTGTGCGTATGCTGGACCGGATCAAGGAGCTGGGCTTCCAGTACGCGACACGCTCGGGTCTGTCTGTGGGTCTGGATGACATGGTCATCCCGGCCAGCAAGTACACGACGGTGTCCGATGCCGACAAGGCTGTAATCGGCATCCAGCAGCAGTATCTGGACGGCGCCATTACCAACGGTGAGCGCTCGAACAAGGTGATCCAGATCTGGTCGACTGTGACGGACAAGGTTGCCGATGAGATGTTCGGCAACATGAAGCAGGCGGACAAGGATGGGGCCATGAACCCGATTTACATCATGGCCGATTCCGGTGCGCGAGGATCGAAGCAGCAGATTCGCCAGTTGAGTGGTATGCGCGGACTGATGGCCAAGCCTTCGGGCGAGGTGATCGAGACGCCGATTACGGCCAACTTCCGCGAGGGTCTGACGGTGCTCGAGTACTTCATCTCGACGCACGGCGCGCGCAAGGGGCTGGCCGATACCGCTCTAAAGACGGCCGACTCGGGCTACCTGACGCGTCGTCTGGTGGACGTGGCGCAGGATGTGATCGTGACCGAGCTGGATTGCGGCACGGTGGAAGGCATCTATGTGCAGCCGATCGTTGAGTCCGGCGAGATCATTGAGCCGCTGCGCGATCGCATCATTGGACGCGTATCGCTGGAGCGGATCAAGGACCAGGACGGCAATGTTGTGGTTGAGATCAACCAGGAGATCAATGAGGAGATCGCCTCTGCGATTCAGGCTGCTGGCGTGGAGAAGGTGAAGATCCGCTCGGTTCTGACTTGCGAATCCCGCCGTGGAGTTTGCGCTCTGTGCTACGGACGCAACCTGGGCACGGGACGCATGGTGGAGATGGGCGAGACCTGCGGCGTGATTGCGGCGCAGTCGATCGGCGAGCCGGGCACACAGCTGACGATGCGTACCTTCCACGTCGGCGGTACGGCATCGCGCGTCTCCGACAAGAGCCGCCTCGATGCCAAAAACAACGGGACGGTGCACTTCATCAACCTGAACACCGTCAAGTCCGAGAAGGACGGCATGCTGGTGGCCATGAACCGCTCCGGCTCGATTGCCATTGTGGACGATCGTGGCCGCGAGAAGGAACGCTATCAGGTGGTGTATGGTGCGCGCCTGCGCGTGACCGACGGCCAGAAGGTGGTTCTGGGCGAGCTGCTGGCCGAATGGGATCCCTACACCTATGCGGTGCTGACCGAGATCGGCGGCACGGTGCAGTTCAAGGATCTGCAGGAAGGCATTACGCTGAACGAAGAAGTGGATGAGGTGACGGGACTTTCGCGCCTGGTCGTCTCGGACTCTTCCGATGAAAAGCGTCAGCCTGCGATCTACATCAACGGATCGAAGGGCAAGAAGCGCTACCTGATGCCAAGCCGCGCTCACCTAATGGTGATGGACGGCGACAACGTGGGACCAGGCGACATTCTGGCCAAGATTCCGCGTGAGTCCACCCGTACCAAGGACATTACGGGCGGACTGCCGCGCGTCGTCGAACTGTTCGAGGCCCGCAAGCCCCGGGAAACGGCCATCATCTCCGAGATTGACGGCGTGGTGCGTTTTGGTGAGGTTTCCAAGGGCCAGCGTCGTATCTACGTGACCGCAGACACCGGTGAGGAACGGGAATACTCCGTGCCGCGTGGCGTACACGTGAACGTGCAGGAAGGCGAGCGGCTGAGCGCCGGCGATCCGCTGATGGATGGCCCGCTGAATCCGCACGACATTCTTGCCGTGCTCGGTGAAAAGGAGCTGCAGCGGTACCTGGTGAACGAGATTCAAGAGGTCTATCGTCTGCAGGGTGTGGCCATCTCCGACAAGCACATCGAGGTGATTGTGCGACAGATGCTGCGCTGGGTGCGCATTGAGGATGTGGGCGATACGAACTTCCTGCTGGAGCAGCAGGTGGATCGATTCCGCTTCAACGAAGAGAACGAGCGTGTGCTTGCCGAGGGTGGTCGTCCGGCGATTGGCCGTCCGCTGCTGCTGGGCATCACGAAGGCTTCGCTCTCGACCGACAGCTTCATCTCTGCGGCCAGCTTCCAGGAGACGACGCGCGTGCTGACCGAGGCCTCGATCAACGGAGCCATCGACACGCTGCGCGGACTGAAGGAGAACGTCATTGTGGGTCGCCTGATCCCGGCAGGTACGGGTCTGGAGTACTACCGCGGCGTGCAGCTTTCTCCGGAGCTTGAGGAGGCAGCCGAGCGCGTGAAGCGCGAGGTGACGGCCGAGATCGAAGCCCAGGAGCGTGAGCTGGAGATGATGCGTCAGGAAGGCGAAGCCGAAGAGATGGCTGCCGAGTAAGTCGCATCCCAACGGAACAAAAGCAGAAGCCCGGCAATCCTGCCGGGCTTCTGCTTTTGCGAGTCGCGTAGAGTCTCATCCCATACCGCGGGCTGGGTTGGTTACGGATGTCAGGAGTCGACCTCCGGAGAGTCTTCCAGCTTCGGGTGTGCTTCGAGTGGTCTGGATAAGAGAACTTTGTCGTCTGCGGGACAGGATCCGGCGGCTTCTTCGGCGTTTTCCTCTACTGCGTTGGGCGCAACGCGCGTTGGAACGTCATCGGGGACGGCGCAGATCCGACTGGCTGGTGTCAGTAGCGTCTGAAGACGATAGCCGGCAAGAGAGGCCGCGTTGCGAGCGGCTACGATGCTGTCCTCGAGCTGACGGAGCGCTGCGAGGACCGGATTTTCCCGGGTATCC
>JAKBAG010000326.1 GCA_021809235.1 Acidobacteriota bacterium | reverse complement strand
CGTACCACGCTCCGGCAATCGCCTTGGCAAAGCGCGCACCCGAGCCATCCGGACGATTCAGCACCTCGGTGCGCACCACCAGCAGATCCAGAATCTCTCCCGGAATGCGCGAGGAATCAAACAGCGAACGAACGCCATGATCCTGCGCCAGAATCTCGGAGACCAGCGGCTTCCACGTCACGGCCACCAAGTTCCCGCGATTGCCCAGATACGCACCCACCAGATCGGAGTCGCTGGTGTTCACCAGTCGCAGCCGTCCCGCCTGCGCGCCCAGACCATTCATCTCCATGGCGCGCTCCAGCAGATACTCGGAGACCGTCTTCTGCACCAGCAGAACGCGCTTGCCCGGCAGCTGCGCCAGCGTCAATCCGTTGCGCGCCAGCACGGCATCGTTTCCGTTCGAGTAGTCGCCCACTATCAGCGCTGTCGAATCCACGCCCGCAGCCGCCGGCATATCCAGCGCTTCCATGTTGGTCATCGTGCAGGCATCAATGTTCTTGCCCACAAAGGCATCCAGCGAGGCAGCATAGTCAAAGCGCTGCACCTTGATGACGACGCCGTACTTGTCCGCCCAGCGCTTCAGAATGCCCGACCGCGCCATGTAGAAATAGGGATTCCACCCCGCATAAACCGACCAGCCCACCGTAAACGTTGGCGCAGCCTGTGCCGCCGGCGAAAGGGCACCACACAACAGAACGGCAACAGTAGCAGCACACAGAGCACGCGCCCATCCCGCCCCTGCAGCATGGTGCCGAACGTCCTGCAGGTCGGGATTGCCTCCTGTCAGGATCGACTCTCTGTTTCTGTCTGCGGTACTCCCACCCGGAAAAAACTGCTGCCAGCGCGCGAAATAGGACCTCATGGACTCAAGATACCCGCAGGTCAACTCCGCTCAGACGCGTATCAATTTCATTGATGGGCGGCATAAGGTAAACCAGCTGTCAGGCTGGCTCCCATCCCTGCAGGTTCAAGCCGGAATCGCTCAGTCTCTCCGGGCGGATCGACAACAAGGGAATGATGAATACAGAATGGCGGATGCAGGGAGCCTGGGCACTCCAATGCGGGTCCAAGGATCAAAAGTTCCAGGGCGCAGCTTCCAAGCTAGGACTCCGGCACAGGAATCCGTGCCACCTTCGCGCCCATCAGGTAGGAGAGCCACACCGAACCCATCGCCACGCGAATGCTGTCTCCACCTGCGCCAGTCCACTGCGCTGTCACTCGATTGGTCTGCGGATCGATGCGCGTGATGGGATACCCGAAGACCGTTGCCCATACCTTCCCTGCGCCGAAGGCAATTTCCCCACCCAGCCCGGGTATCCCGGCGGCAATCGTCGCCAGCGACTTTCCCGTGCGGGCGTCAATGCGCGTCACCGTACCATCGCCCTGGTTCAGCGTCCAGAGGCTGCCTGCGCCATAGGTCAGGAAGCGCGGCATCCTGCCCGTGGGGGTCGATCCGGCCACGCTGTTTGTTTTGGGATCAACGCGAACCAGCGCATTCCCGCGATTGCTGGTCACCCACACCATCCCGGCAGCAAACAGGGGATTGTAGGAGCCATCCGGCAGGGGAATGCGCGCCACAACCACACCCTTCACGGGATCGATCCTGTCCAGCACCACTTTTTCAGGAACCGGCTGCCGTTTGCCCGCCTGCGCCGCTGGTGCCTCCTCGGCTGCACTCACCATCCACACGCTGCCGGCACCCGTCGTCACCCCACCTTCGGAGTCTGCCGGTGCCGCCGCAACCTCGCGCCACGGCTTGCCGGTGATGGCATCCACCTCCACCAACTTGTGCGCACCGCAGCTGGGAATCCACAGTCCGCCAAAGCCGGTCGCCAGCCCGGAGCAGGGCCGCGAAACCGTGACCACATGGTCCACCTGGTTCGTCCTCGCATTCAGCCGCACCACATGGTCGGCGCTGGAACTGGTCACCCACAGCCCATCGGGAGTCACCGCCATCCAATCCGGATGCCCGGCCACGGGAAACACGGCAGTCGGAACCAGCGCAGCCATCGGCCGTTGCACGCTGCTCACGCCGGTCTTGGCAGGGAATCCATCCTGCGCCCGCCCGGTCCATCCCCCGGCCAGCCCCATCCCCACTGCAATCAGGCTGCACCACATCCTGCTCCAGCTTCTGTTTCCTGTCCTCATCGGCCTGTCCTCCCACGCGTCAGATACTCACTGCCCACTTCCCCTGCAACCCGCATCGAAACCCGCATCTGCCCGGTAGCCCATGGTTACCCGGCAGCCCATAGTTACGATGCGCTGCCCGGGAACCCTGCTGCGTGCTCCGCCAAAGGTTGCATCGCCCGTTTTCGGCTGCTCAAAATCCCGCTCACTCCGCGGTTCGCTTCACGTTCACGCCCTTGCGTCGCAGCGCCACCACCGCCGAGTGTGGCGTGCCCAGCGTGGCCACCTCCAGAAAGGCATGGGCTGCCCGGGTCAGCACCTTGTCCTTGCGATAGATCAGCGCAAGCTCCCGCTGCACCCGCATCCCGTCCACGCGAATCGTCTTCACCAGGCCAGCTTCCGCCTCGGGGCGCACATTCGACTCCGGAAGAAAGCCAATCCCCACCCCGGCCTGAATCAGCCGCTTCAGCAGTTCGCTTGACTCCAGCTCCATCGCCACCCGGGGGCGGACATCATGCGTGTGCAGAAAGTGATTGATCTTTTCCCGCAGCCGACCATGCTTCATCAGCAGCAGGGGATACTGCAGCATCACATCCAGCTTGACCGTACTCCGGCTGGCCAGCGGGTGTATCCCAGGCACCACCAGCATCACGTCGTCCTTGAAGAGTGGCATGGCCTCCAGCCGCGTATCCTGCACCGGCGTTGAAACCACCCCGAAATCCACATCCCGGCTGATCACGGCCTCAATCGTTCGCGAGCGCTCGGCGCGCACAATGCTCAGGTTC
>JAKBAG010000325.1 GCA_021809235.1 Acidobacteriota bacterium | reverse complement strand
AGTGCATCATAGCGTTGAAATAGCAGAGGCGCTGCTCAAACTTGAGGCCGGGAATGAAGAGCGGATTGTCGACGCGCAGGATCTGGATCATGCCGCGTGCCCAGCGGATGCGCTGGCCGACATGGGCCGAAAGCCGTTCGGTGGCCAGTCCGGCGGCCTGAGGAATATTGATGTAGGCGGTATTCCAGCCGCGGGACTGCATACGCAGCGAGGTGTGGGCATCCTCGGTAACAGTCTCGACGGCAATGCCACCAATCTCATCGAGCGCCTGGCGACGGATAGTGGCACAGGATCCGCAAAAAAAGGCCGCGTTCCAGAAATCGTTTCCGTCCTGCACAATTCCGTAGAAGAGCTCCCCTTCATTGGGAATGATGCGGAACTGACCAAGGTTGCGCTCAAAGGGATCGGCAGAGTAGAAGTGGTGCGGAGTCTGCACCATAGCCAGTTTCTGGTCTCGCAGGAACCAGCCCATGGTGACCTGCAGGTAGCTGCGCGTCGGCACATGGTCGCAGTCGAAGATGGCGACAAATGGCGATTTGAGCGACTTCAGCGCGGTGTTAATGTTGCCAGCCTTGGCGTGGAAATTGTCCGGGCGAATCTTGTAGCCGATGCCCGCCTGGAAGGCGAACTCCTGAAACTCCTTGCGACGACCGTCGTCGAGGATGTAGACGTGAAGCTTGTCCGTCGGCCAGTCGATATTGAGCGCACCGAGTGCGGTGTAGCGGACAACCTCAAGAGGCTCATTATAGGTGGGGATCAGGATGTCAACGTGAGGCCAGGCGCTGGTGTCTTCCGGCAGCGGCATCGGTGCGCGGCGCAGTGGCCAGATGGTCTGAAAGTAGCCGAGAAACAGGATGAGAAAGGCATAGCTTTCCGCAAAGATGAGTAGAAAGATGAAGAAAGCGTCGAGCGCGCCCCAGTGATTGGATGGGTCCTGAAAGAAGTTCCATGTCTGCGAGAGCCGCCAGTAGCCGTAGCGGAAGGTGGCAAACAGGGACATGATCATCAGCGTGAGCGTGACCAGATAGGAGTCCGAGGATCGCCCGACGGCCAGGCCGATGATGATCATGAGCAGGCCGCAGACGGCCTGTTGGGGCCAGGTGAGCGGCAGAACGGCGAAGAAGTAGGTGATGTCGAGCGCGAGCAGAAGGAAGAGAAAGCGGATCAGCCTGAGTCCGAAGGATCGCCCGGAGCCGATGTCGTGCCAAAGCTGATGTGCCGTCATTGTTCGCTCCAGCGCACTCCCCGCGGCGCTACCGCTGCCGGTGCTGAGAGGCTGCGAATCCAGTTTGCAAGATTCAGATAGTCCTCTGCAATGGCGGTTCCGGGTGCGTAGTCCATAACGGTCATGCCCTCGGCGAGCGCCTCGCTGATGGCAGGGCTGCTGCGCAGGACAAACGGCAGCAGGCGATTGCCGATCTGCTCGCGCAGCAGGTTGCGCACGTCGACGTGGAGCTGCTGGGAGGGATCGAAGTGATTGAGGATGTAGAGCGGCTGGCTTTGGGCGTTGGACTGCGCCATCTGGTTCTGGAAGAAGGACTCAATGGCACCGACGCTGACGACCGAGTTCATGTCCGGTATGAGCGGAACGAGCACAATAGGGTTGAGCCGGAGAACCCGACGCATGGCCGCGCCAGAGGCCGTGGGCAGATCGATGAGGATGCGGTGGGCACCTTGGGCATACTGCTGGATCTCGCGGACGAGAGCATCCTGACCGGCTGAATCGGCCTTCAACTGCTCGGGGTCGAGGGTGATGAGCTGCACCGGCGCATCGGATGTGGCCGAAGGCGGACTGAAGGTGCGGAGCTGTCCAGGCTTCTGATCCCGTGCACCGAAGAAAAAGGGCATGAGGCCGTAGGCGGACAGATCGACGAGCAGAACCCGCTCTGCGCGCGAGGACAGGGCACGCGAAAGCGCGGCGAGGAGACTGGTTTTGCCAACGCCGCCGGCAAGCGAAAAGACCGCGATGGAAGGGACACGCTCCGGAGCCTGCGGCTGTGGTCGCTCCTGCATTGCGGCGTCGGGATGGAAGACACTCTTGAGCGCGAACCAGTTCCGCGTGATGCGCTCGCGGGAGGCGAGCAATGGATCCTCGATCGGGGTCGTGGGCTGGACAGGGAAAGCACGCGGGGATGGTTGCACCTCTGCGGCCAGGGGAAAGTCCTGCCGGGCGGTGGGCATGGGCTGCGGTGCGCCAGCGGTGGCTGCCGACCAGGAGAATTGCGGCATCTGCGGACGTGCTTGGAAGCCGGGATCGTATATGCCGGGATTGGGCACGAGTTCGGTGTAGTGGTCCACGGGGCGGTGCACAGTCTGTGGCGTGGAATAGCCGACTGGCTGCGCGGGGTGGGAGGAAACGGCAGGGGATGGCACTGCCGGAAGCGGAGATGAGGACGGCATGGAAGGTTCCGGCTGGACGACGGTGCGGGCGTGCGGCAACTCATGCAGCCAGGAGGGCAGCATGGGATCGGGCTCGTCCGCGTACAGCGGCTGCGCAGGAGCAGCGGGAGGAAGTTCGTGCTGGGGGGGCGGCGGATGCATTACCGGGGCCAGCGGATGGGGCACTGGATCCCATGCCGGGTGCATAGTGGATTGGTCCTGCGCGGAAACGGCACGGAATGGGGATTCGTTCATGCGGGGGAGGATTCCGGGTGAAGCGATTTCAGGCCGATTGACTCCCATCGTACTCTCATTATGCACAGAGGTAGAGGTCGGCATTGCCCATTCTTCATGGAGAGTTGCCGGAGGATGCACTGTATGAGGCACGGCGCCGGCCGATAGATCGATGGATGCCTTCCACCTGCCGTGCGGGGAATCGTGGCCAGAGGGCAGGGTAATGGGAACATCCCGGCTGCCACGGCCCGCGGGAGCGATTTCATAGGTGACGGGAAGATCCTCGTCGAATGATGAAG
>JAKBAG010000054.1 GCA_021809235.1 Acidobacteriota bacterium | reverse complement strand
AGAAAATCCGTAGGTTTGCCCAGCTTCAGCCAGCGCTCCAGACCGGCCTCAAGCGGCGTAATACGATCGGAGATCTCGTGCCCATAGAGCGGCATACCAGCCTCCAGCCGCAGCGTGTTGCGCGCGCCCAGCCCGCAGGGAAGAATCCCGAACTCCGCACCCGCATCCATCACCGCGTTCCAAACCTTTTCACTCGTCGCCACATCGGACGGGATATAGATCTCAAATCCGTCTTCGCCCGAGTAGCCCGTCCGCGCAATCAGCGTATTGTGTACCCCCGCCACCTGCCCAAAAGTAAAGCGATAATTGCGAATCGCCGCCAGATCGGTCTTTGTCAGCTTTTGCAGCGTCTCCAGCGCGCGTGGGCCCTGAATAGCCAGTTGCGAATAGTAGCTGGAGTAGTCGCTGATGTGGATCCCGTGGGTTACCCCTACCTGCGAGCGGATCCATGCATAATCCTTGTCCTTGGTCCCGGCATTCACCACCAGCAGATAATCGTTATCGCCAAGCTTGTGGACCAGGATGTCATCCACAACCGTTCCGTTCGGCGTCAGCAGCGCCGAATACTGCGCCTGCCCAATCTCCAGCTTTGAGGCGTCATTCATGGTGATCCGCTGCACCGCTTCCAGCGAGGACGGTCCACGAAATTGGATCTCGCCCATGTGCGAGACGTCGAATAGGCCCACAGCCGTTCGTACGGCCATATGCTCGGCAATCAGCCCGGAGTACTCAACCGGCATATCCCACCCGCCAAAATCCACCATTTTCGCCTTCATCGCTCGATGCGTGGCATTGAGCGCCGTTTTTTTCAATTCCGAGGTCTGTTCCGTCATTGCGCTTCCTTTTGTGCCTCCAGCAAAGGCCATCCAGATAGACGATAGGTCGGCGTTGCCACCTCGGTCAATGCTATGCGTGGAGTTCAGTCCTGCCCGATGAAACACACCTGTCTTCCCGCGTTGGCCTTCGTCGCAGTCCGCGGTTGCAGGCGACCACGGCAACTTGCGATAGGATGGGAGGCAACCTCAGCACAGGAGTCTTGCATGAACGATAAAATTCGCGGCATCCTCGCCATTCTCGTCGGCATCTTTGCCATCTATGAAAGCTGGCGGCTGCACCAGATGCGCCCCGGCCACTGGCAGGTCTGGTTTGAACTCATTCTCGGCATCGGGGTCATCGGATTGGGTATCTGGCGCCTGCGCAGGAATCCCAAATCCAAGCTCGACGAACTGCTGAAATAGCCTGACGCATGACCACCCTCTACAACCGTATTCAGGGTCGTAGTCTGGATCGCCTCAGCGCCTTGAGTGACGGCATCTTTGCCGTTGCCATGACACTGCTCGTGCTGGACATTCATCTGCCGGCTGCGCACTCCATTCATGCCCAGTCCGAGCTCCTGCACAGCCTGGCAACACTAGCCCCGCAGTGGATCGCATATCTCATGAGCTTCCTCACGCTGGGCATCTTCTGGGCTGGTCAGCAGACGCAGTTGAATCACATCGCCGAAGGCAGCCGCGATCTCACCTGGATTCACCTCTGCTTTCTCTTCTCCATCACGCTTCTGCCGCTCTCCACGCGCCTGCTCGGCGAGTTCATGCTCTACAGGGCAGCGGTACTCCTTTACTGGGCCAATCTCCTTCTTGCCGGAGCCATGCTCTTCTGGAGCTGGAAGCATGCCGCTTCCCGTGGGCTCATCCGCTCGGACACTCCACCCGAAGTGCAGGCGGCTATTTGCAAGCGTATCGGTATCGCGCAGTCGTTCTATGCCGCCGGAGCTGCATTGTGCCTGTATCGCACCTGGCTCAGTGTCGCCGTTATCGTCCTCGTGCAGCTGTACTACGCCAGTGCCCCGACCATCCGTCGCCATCGCGACGCTGGCAGCAGGTCCTAGACAATCTCGCGATATTCGCCAAAGACAGCGCGTAACGTATCGGCAATCTCGCCCACCGTTGCCTCTGCCTCCACAGCCTCCACAATCGCTGTCATCAGGTTGCCGTTGCCGCGTGCTACATCCTGCAGATGATCCAGTGCCGCCTTCCATGGACCCCTGTTGCGGCGCTGCCGATAGGCGCGCAGGCGCTCCACCTGTCGGCGTTCCAGCTCAGGGTCCACTTTCTGTAGCGGGATCTGGGCAGGCTCGGACTCCTGGAATCGATTCACGCCCACCACAACGCTGTCCCCGGCATCCACCCGGCGCTGCCAGGCATACGCGGACTGCTGAATCTGCTGCTGCACCCATCCGGTTTCCACGGCCCGCAGCATGCCACCCCGTGCTTCGATCTGGGCAAACAGCGCATGCGCCTCGGCTTCCAGCCGATCTGTCATCGCCTCTACCGCATACGATCCCCCCAACGGATCGGCCATCTCTGCTACGCCGCTTTCATAGGCCAGAATCTGCTGCGTACGCAGCGCGATGCGTGCAGCCGTCTCCGTCGGCAGCGCCAGTGCTTCATCATAGCCATTGGTATGCAGGCTCTGCGCGCCACCCAGCACCGCAGCCAGCGCCTCCAGCGCCGTGCGCACAATGTTATTCTCCGGCTGCTGCGCCGTCAGCGTCGATCCTGCCGTCTGAGCATGGAAGCGCAGCATCCACGAGCGCGGATTGCTCGCATGGAACTCATCGCGCATCCACCGCGCCCAGATTCTGCGTGCCGCGCGAAACTTGGCCACTTCTTCCAGAAGGTTCGAGTGGGCATTGAAGAAGAAACTCAGTCGCGGCGCAAAATCATCGACCTTCATGCCAGCATCAAGCGCCGCCTGCACATATGCTCGCCCATTGGCCAGCGTAAAGGCGATCTCCTGCGTTGCAGTCGATCCGGCCTCGCGCATGTGATACCCGCTGATCGAGATCGTGTTCCATCGCGGAACCTCATCCCCGGCCCATCGCATCAGGTCCGTCGTCAGCCGCAGTGAGGCCGACGCCGGATAAATATACGTCCCGCGCGCAATGTACTCCTTCAAAATGTCATTCTGTACCGTGCCGGAAAGCTCACGCATCGCCACGCCCTTGCGTCTGGCCGCCACTGCATACATGGCCAGCAGCGTGGTCGCCGTCGCGTTGATCGTCATCGACGTCGAAATCTCGCCCACCTGAATCCCATCAAAGAGCCGCTGCATGTCTTCCAGCGAACTGATCGCAACACCCACGCGGCCCACTTCGCCTGCCGCAAGCTCCGCATCGGAGTCATAGCCCGTCTGCGTTGGCAAATCAAAGGCAACGCTGAGCCCGCGTGCGCCCTGCCCGAGCAGGTAACGGTAACGGCGGTTTGAGGCCTCCGCATCGCCCATCCCGGCATACTGCCGCATCGTCCACAGCCGTGTCCTGTAGCCATCCGGCTGGAGTCCACGTGTATACGGAAACTCACCGGGCAGGGAATGGTCCACGCCCTCCCGTGCTTCCGTCAGTCGATCTTCCTCGGTATAAAACGGCTTCATTCCCTGCATCAAGACACGTCTCTCCTGCGCCCATGAGTCTAGCCGCTGGTCCCTGCCCATGGCCACTACGGCAGAACTGGTTCAGCTCAGATTCTGAAAGTACGCTGCCACTTCGCGCCAGTTATTCACGCGATCAAAGCCGCTGACCGTCATGTTGTGAGGAGCCGTGTAGAGAATACCCGTACCTTCAAAACGTGTCAGATTGCGCGGCAGGTCATCTATCAGATAATCCGCACGCAGAATGCCCTTATCTCCGCAATACACATAGCGCGAAGGCGGCAGAAACGGAAAGTGCTTCTGCAGCCACCGATACTTGGCGCGGAAGGAGCTCGGCACAGACATGGCCTGCGTTGCGATATACACATCAAAGCGCTGCGACAGTTCCTGCAGCACCTCCTGCGCATCCGGAAAAACCGGCAGGTGCGCGAAGAACTCCTCGTCGTCCAGATAGGCTCGCAGGCTGCTCTGACGGTCAGTGGACACCACTTCCCACAGCCCTTTGCCGAAGAGTTCCTCCCGCGTGACCGCTTCGCCAAACTCATCGTTATAGCGACGCAGATGCTCGCCGAGCGTATCGGCCATCACCTCGTCCATGTCCACGCAGATACGCTTCATCGTCCAGATTCCAGTCTACACAGCGGCTAGTTGCGCTTCCACCCGTCGCCGTGCTTCCGCGGCTGCCTCACCGCGATACCGCTGGTCCACAGCATCGGCTGCAATCCAGCCCGACATCATCACCATCGGCATACCCGGGCCTGGATGAGCTGCGCCACCTGCCAGAAACAGCCCATCCACATCGCGCCGACGGTTGGACGGCTTGAAGGCGCCATTCCACTTTCCGTGGCTCGCCAGCCCATAGATCGCCCCATTCAGTACCTTGTACCGGTTGTGAATATCCACAGGCGTCAGATGTCGCTCAAAGACAATGCGATCTTCGAGGTCGGGCATACCTGCGGTTCGCTTCAGCTTGTCCAGAATCACCTGCCGATAGCGCGGAAACATCTCGTTCCAGTCATGCTCCGGCCGCAGATAGGGCGTGTGCACCAGCACATACAGCGCATCGCCCCCATCCGGTGCCGTGGCCGCTTCCGTGCGCGTGGTCGAGGCCAGATAGCACGTCGGGTCCGGTGCCGGCTGGCCCAGATCGTAGATGTGATGGAACTCCTCATGCGCATCGCGGGAAAACACAAAGCAATGGTGCGCCAGATGCTCATAGCGCTTCTTCAGCCCCAGGTACAGCACCACGCCAGAGCACGCCGGTTCGTAGCTCCGCTCCTTCTCAAACCGCTTCGCCACATCGCCACCAATCAACTCCCGATACGTGCGCACCGCGTCCTCATTCGAAACGACCGCGTCGAACCGATGCGTCGCTCCATCCGCCGTTACCACTCCGGCAGCCTTTCCGCTCTCCATCATCAGTCGCGACACCTCGGTTGCCGGATGATAGACCACGCCCAGTTCCCGACCCAGCTTCACCAGCGCCTCGGGAACCGCACGCGTCCCTCCCATCGGATACCAGATTCCCTCCTGCGACTGCATGTGTCCAATCGCGCACAGAATCGCCGGAGAGGCATCCGGAGAGGACCCCACATACTGCGTGTAGTGGTCCAGCATCTGCGCCACGCGTTCGTCGGGAATATACTCGCGGATCGTGCCCGCCACCGTCTTGCCCAGACGCATCTTCATCACGTCGCGCAGCACCTCGATCGAGAACGCTCCCTTCAGGTCGAGCGTATCCATCATCGAGCCCACTGGCCGCCAGAAAAAGAATTTGTTGCTGATCGTATGCAACTGCTCGGAGAGCTGCTGAAATTGCGCAAACCCATCGCCCATGCCTGCCTTCAGCTCATTCAGCGAACGCGCCATCGCCTGCACATCGTCCTTCAGGTCCAGTACCAGTCCATCCTCAAAGAAGCAGCGCCACTGCGGATCAAGCCGCACCATGTCCAGATAATCTTCCAGCCGTCGACCTGCCTCGGCAAAAATGCGCCGCAGCACCGAAGGCCGGATCAGGATTGTCGGACCCATATCAAAGCGGAAGCCGTCTTCGCTTAGCTCAGCAGCCTTACCGCCCAGCCATGGATTTTTCTCAAAGACCTCCACGTCATAGCCGCGTGCTGCCAGCGTTGCCGCTGCCGCCAGCCCGCCCAGACCCGATCCGATCACTGCAATGCGCATGCGTTTACTCTCCGTCATGATGCTGCACTCCTGATGCTGCTGTTGGTTGAAAATTAGCTTCGGAAATGTTCTTCGCTTCTGGCTTCGCAGGCGCTAGTTCTCTCATCGCTGGAATCATCGCGCGCAGTCCAGCCAGCCGCGTATGCCAATCCACTCCGTAGAGCAGACGCATTGTGGCGGCAAACAGTTTGCCGTGGGCCGCAGTCAGCGGCTCGTAGCTTCGCTTGGAGGCACTTTGTTGCGCCTGCACCACACGTGGCCGCGTCATTGCCAGCAGTCCTTCCCGTCCGCGCGTCACGCCAAATCCGCTGCGTCCCGCTCCGCCAAAACCAATGCGTGGATCGGCTGTCGGCAGTATCAGATCGTTGATCACCCCATGCACCACGTCCAGCTGCCGGGCCAGTCGGCGCGCCGCAGCTTCGGGTCCAAAGATCGCCGCAGAAAGCCGATACGGGCATGCCCCGTGCGCCGCTACCGCCGCTTCTTCCCCATCCACGCGCATTACGCTCAGGATTGGACCAAAGGCTTCGCCCTGCATGGCCATCATCGTGGACCTGGCCTGCAGCAGCAGTGTCGCGCCCACTCCATCTGTGTAGCCCGTGCTTCCGTCCAGCGCAACGCGTGCACCTTCCGCTACGGCATTGCGCACCATCGCCTGCAGCCGCGCCCGTGTCGCTTCGTTCACACATACTCTCGGCAGCTTCGCCAACCGTTCCTGCAGACAACCTTCCAGTCGCGCAGCCTGCTCCGGCTGCAGGCCAACCAGAAACAGACGACGCGGCGCCATGCAGGTCAGCGATCCATTCAGTCGCATACCAAACATCAACGCGGCCAGCAGACGGTCCTCATCGGCTCCCGGCAGCACAAAAACCGCATCCCAGCCGGAAAGCTCCATGGTCGTGGGAGTCAACGTCTCTGCCGTTTGGTGCAGCACGGCTGTCCCCGTCGCAGCGGATCCGGTCAGCACCAAAAAATCCATCCCCGCCTCGATCGCTGCCGATGCTGCGCTCGCATCTCCCTCTATTACCTGCAGCAAATGTGGCGGCAATCCCGCCTGCGTCAGCTTTGTCACCAACAGCCGGGCCACCGCTTCTGTGCCTGGTGCCGGTTTCCACACCACAGCATTGCCCGCAACCAGAGCCTGCAGCACCTGCACTCCCGCCAGCAGCAGAGGATAATTACCCGGCGCCAGGATCAACACAATCCCATGCGGAATCCGCTCGATCTCACTTCGCGTTCCCATCAGCCAGAGCGGTCGCCCACCTGCGCCCATTCGCTTCTGTTTCAGCAGTCTTTCCGCCTCGCGCTCCAACATGCGACACGCCGCCAGCAGTGGCATTACCTCGGCCACCAGCGTCTCGGCCTGGTTGCGCTGGAGTACGCCGCAAACCTGATTTGGGACCGAGCCTGCCACCGCCTCCGGATCCTCGGCAATCGCCTGTCGCAGAGCACGAACAACGCGAAGGCGCGCACCTATATCCAGCCTCGCCCAGGCCTGCTGTGCGCTCCGCATCTGCCGGATTTCTGCCGGATCCATTCGTCTCTCGCCTGCCGTCCTGTGTTCCGCCGTCAGCGTGCCGCCTGGTAGGCGGCGCTGGCATCCATCTGCCGCAGCCCATCCCAGCGCGGCTCCATCTCCAGATCTTCCAGCAGCAGGCGCGAGCTGATCCGTGCCGACTCAAAAATCACCGGAAGACCACTGCCCGGATGCGTACCCCCGCCCACCAGATAGACTCCGTCCACATCCTCAAAACGATTATGTGGCCGCAGATGCAGCATCTGGTCCAGCGAATGTGCCATGCTGAACGTCGCGCCCAGGTGCAGTCCAAACTCACTCTTCCAACTCACCGGCGTCAGTCGTCGTTCCACGCGAATGCGTCGCTCCAGATCCGGAATACCGATCTTCTCCAGTTGCTGCAGTGCAACGCTGCGCAGTTGCTCCTCCTGTCGGGACCAATCCACTCGCCGATCCTCATGCGTTACCGGAACCAGCACATAGAGCGTGCTTTTTCCATCAGGCGCCAGCGTGCGATCCGTCACGCATGCATTCTGCACATAGAAGCTCGGGTCCTCCATTGTCAGCCGATGGTCGCGCTCAATGTCGTGCAGATTCTTCCGGTAGTCGGCAGACAGATAGATCGTGTGATGCGGAAGATCCTCCAGTCTGCCATCAATGCCCAGATACAGCATGAACGTGGAGCAGGAGTAGCGCTTGGAGGCGATCCGCGCATCCTTCCATCGCCGTCGTACCGCATTCGGAATCAGCTTCTGCATCGCCATGGCAAAGTCGGCGTTCACCACCACCGCATCCGCCGGCAGATACTCTCGGTCTGTCCTCACGCCCACCGCGCGCCGACCCTCCGTGCGGATCTCTTCCACCGGACGATCCAGCAGAATCGTCACGCCCATCTCTTCAGCCAGCCGAGCCATCGTCCGCGTCACCGCGCCACAGCCGCCTATCGGATGAAACACGCCGTACTCATACTCCAGAAACGAGAGAATGCTGAACAGGCTGGGACAGCTGAAGGGAGACATGCCCAGATACTTCGATTGAAAACTGAAGCCCAGCCGGATCCGTTCATCTTTGAAGTGGCGACTCAAATCCTGGTCCAGCGAGCGCAGCGGACGCATCAGCGGCAGCAGCTTCAGCAGCTCCGCGCGCGCCAGGTCCGTCCAGCTTTCAAACGGCGTCTGCAAGATCGGAGCAAACCGCTCCAGCTTCTTGCGATTGTCCTGAAAGTAGGCTTCCAGCTGCTGGGCATCCTCCGGGCTGATGGCCGCAATCGCCTGCTTCATCCGTTCTACATCCGGCGTCGCATCCAGCTGCGAACCCGGCGATCCATTGCCACCGCCAAAGATCAGCCGGTACTGCGGATCCAGTCGCTCCATCGGAATTTCACGATCCAGTGAATACCCGCAGGCCGAAAAAATCTCCCGCAGCACGCGCGGATAGAGAAAAAAAGTTGGCCCGGTGTCGAACCGGAAGCCATCGACCTCCATCGTTGACGTGCGTCCGCCCACCACCGGGCGCTTCTCCACCACCGTCACCTGTGCCCCGGACTTGGCCAGCAGCATAGCCGACGCCAAACCACCGGGCCCGGCTCCCACAATCACTACCCTGCGTGCGTGATCTTTCCGATTCATCGTCCCCAACCGCAACCTGATCTTAGACTTCGCTGCCTTGGCAGCTTCACCCATGAACTACGAAGCATTATGTGGGAGATTCTGTGCTCCGGAGAAGGATTCGACTTTATCACAAGCATTTGCCACTGCATCAACAAAACGGACACCTTCGCTGCATCCCATCGACGATGCAGCCAGGGCTATGCCTGCAGCCGGTTGAAACTGCGCTGGGTAAGCCCGGCGAGTGCCTCCACGAGCAGTGTGGAGCCATTCAGCGATGCAGGCCGCGACAGCACAATCCCTCGCTCAAGGGCATACTCCCGGAACGCAATGTCGATGTCGTACAGAATCTCGACGTGATCGCAAAGAAAGCCAATCGGCTGCAGCACAACGGCCTTAACCCCTGCTTCGGCCATCGCATCCAGTGTCGCTTCCACCGTGGGGCCAATCCAGGGACCACCGCTGGCTCCCTGGCTCTGGAAGGCGAAACACCACCCGGCAGCATCCGGCACGCGCTCGGCCACCAGCGCCGCCGTATGCTTGGCTTCCACCGGGTAGGGATCCACTTTCGGCGCGCCATCGGTATCCTGTTGCAGCGTGGGCCACAGGATCGGCTGCCCTTCGGAGACCACCGGGGCCTGGATCGTGCGGCAGGGAACGCTGTGCGCCGTAAACAGCACCTGCACCTGTTCGCCGGTCTTCTCCCGCAGTTCGGAGATCGCAGGCCGCAGTCGCTCGGCAAAGGCATCGGCCAGCAGCGATTCGTCCGCCCAGCCTTCCGTGAAATCCACCTTCATCCCCGCAGACTCCGCCAGGACTGCGCGGCGATACAGCCCAACGGAGGTCCGGGAGTTCTGTGGTGCCAGGCAGATGGCGGCAATCTCCGTAATTCCGTCGGCACGCATTTGTCGCACGACGTCGGCAATGTAGGGTCGCCAGTTCCGCATCCCCACATAAACGGGTTCGTTCAGCCGCTGTGCCAGCATCTGCCCCTGGATCAGTGTCAGGTCAGTCAGCGGACTGTGTCCCTTCGGCTCACCGATTTGCGCATACCGATGTTGAATCTCTTCCACCACGTGCTGCGGCATCGGTCGCCCACTCACCACGTTGCGCAGGTATTCGGGAATCTCCTCGACCGTATCCGGCGTCCCATGCGCCAGCAGCAGCACAGCTCGCTTACCCATGAGTTGCCTCCGATCCGTGTTGACGGGAGCGCGCTGCAAACTGCGGCCCCATACTCCGCACCATCTGTACTACTGCCTGTACGTTTTCCACCGGCGTCCCCGGCACAATCCCATGACCCAGATTGAAGATATGTCCTGCCCGGCCATCGGCCTCAGCCAGAATCGATCGCACCCGCGACTCCAGCACCGGCAGCGGGGCAAACAGCGTAATCGGGTCCAGATTTCCCTGCACGGCACACCCATAGTCCATCGACCGCCAGCCATCGTTCAGCGGCACGCGCCAGTCCAGCCCAATCACGTCTGCACCGGTCTTATGCATCGCTGGCAGCAGGCTTGCCGTGTCCACACCAAAGTAGATCACCGGCACACCCATCGCCTGCACCGCACGCACCAGCCGCGTGGTCGCCGGCTGCACGTACTCGCAGTAGTCGGCAACGCTCAGTGAACCAGCCCAGCTATCAAAGATCTGGATCACATCCGCACCGGCATCCACCTGCTGGCGGCAATACGCCTCCAGCACCAGCACCAGCTTGTCCAGCATCCTCTGCCACGCAGCCGTCTCGCAGTACATCATCTGCTTGGTATGCACATAGTGGCGCGAGCCGCCGCCCTCAATCATGTAGCTGGCCAGCGTATACGGAGCACCGCAGAACCCGATGATTCCCTTGCTCTCGCCAAAGTGGCCTGCAACCTTTGCAATCGCCTGAGCCACATATTCCAACGCGCTCGTCCGATCCGTCCGCAGCCGATCCACCATCTCCACGCTGCGCACTGGCGTATGCACCACCGGCCCGTCGCCAGCCACAAACTCGAAGTCTAGCCCCATCGGCTCCAGCGGCAGCAGCAGATCGGCAAAGATGATTGCCGCATCCACATCCAGCTTCTCAGCCGCCGTAATCGTCACTTCCGCAGCCAGATCCGGACGCTTGCAGATATCCACCAGCGAATGGTGCTTCCGCACCTCGCGATACTCCGCCATATATCGCCCGGCCTGCCGCAAAAACCACACCGGCGGCCGATCCACCGGCCGACGCAGACAGGCGCGGAGAAAACGCGCACCGCCGGAGATCGGCGACTGCATATCCGCTGCATCCAGGATTTCGCTCATGAACCCATTGTATCGGCCCAGCGACAGCTGAAAACGCCCGAATGCACCGGATGCTCAGAACGATTTCACCTGCTCATAGCGTCGCTAGCCGCGCCGCTGTGCATAGTTCTGCTCCATCCACTGGCGATACGCGCCGGAGGTCACCTCTTGCACCCACTCCGGATGGTCCAGGTACCAGCGCACCGTCTTCCGCAGTCCAGTTTCAAAGGTCTCCAGCGGCCGCCAGCTCAGACCACGCTTTCCGTCTCCTGTTGTATGCTTGGCGCACTCGCTCCATGCCAAGCCTGTGCGCTTCTGGCGGAAAGATCTTCATGCCCAACCACGCAAACTTGCGCTATGCTGTCGCTTTTCTGCTGCTTCTTGCAGCCGGTCTCGGCTCCACTCCCAGCCCCGCGCAGACACATCCGGCGGCAGCACTCTCCTCGATTCCTGGTTTCAACCAGAGGCTCGAAGACGCTACCCGCAAGATGGACAACGCCGCCACGCTCGCCCTCTGGGCAGACGACGGCATCAGCCTGCTCCCGAACAGCAGCCCCCTCATCGGCAAGTCGGCCATCGCAGCCTTGATGGATCGTGCCATGGCTTCGCTCAAGGGGGCAAGGATGGCAGAATTCCACATGCAGTGTTCCGGCGTCGAAACTTCAGGCGATCTTGCATCCGAGTGGTGCGTGGAACACCAAATCGTCACACTTCCCGGCAAGAAGCTACCCTTTGATGGAAAAGGACAGATGCTGCTCGTACTCCGCCGGGACAGCCATGGCGACTGGCGCCTCATCCGCGAAATGTGGAATCAGGCAGCGAAAATCGGTTCGAACTGAACGTTTTTTGTGGAAGCGATGCGCCACTACCGCCCGGCGTAGTTCTGCTCCATCCACTGGCGATACGCGCCGGAGGTCACCTCCTGCACCCACTCCGGATGGTCCAGGTACCAGCGCACCGTCTTCCGCAGTCCGGTTTCAAAGGTCTCCAGCGGCCGCCAGCCCAGTTCGCGCTCGGCCTTGCTGGCATTGATCGCATAACGCCGGTCATGCCCCGGACGATCCGCTACCGACTGCATCAGCCGCGCATGTGGTCGATGCGGCGAATCCGGCAGCATTTCATCCAGCAGCGCACACAACATCGTCACCGTATTCAGGTTTGCCTGTTCATTCCAGCCGCCAATGTTGTACGTTTGCCCCGGCTTGCCGCGTTCCAGCGTCACCCGCAGGGCACGGCAGTGGTCACCCACATAGAGCCAGTCCCGCACCTGCTGTCCGTCTCCATAGATCGGCAGCGGCTCCCCATGAATCGCCCGGTGCAGCACCAGCGGCAGCAGCTTTTCCGGAAACTGCATCGGACCATAGTTGTTCGAGCAGTTCGTCACCACCGTCGGTAGTCCGTAGCTCTTGTGCCAGGCCCGCACCAGCATGTCGCTGGCCGCCTTCGACGCCGCATACGGGCTGTTCGGCCGGAAGGCGAACGTCTCCTCAAACGGCGCATCCCCCGGCTTCAGTGAGCCATACACCTCATCGGTGGATACATGCAGGAAGCGGAACTTCTCTTGGTCCGCCGCCGGCAGCTCCTGCCAATAGCTGCGCGTCGCCTCCAGCAGCACGAACGTCCCATGCACATTGGTATCCAGAAACTCGCCCGGACCCACCAGCGAGCGATCCACATGGCTCTCCGCTGCCAGATGCACAATCGCTCGTGGCCGATGTGTCTTCAGCAGCTCCAGCACCAGTTCACGATCCCGGATATCGCCGCGCACAAAGGTGTACCCAGGCTTATGCGCCACGGGCTCCAGATTGCGCAGATTCCCGGCATACGTCAGCTTGTCCAGGTTCACCAGTGGCGTTCCCACTTCGGCCATCCAGTCAAGCACAAAGTGCGAACCAATAAAACCGGCACCGCCGGTCACAAGTATGGGACTGTCTTGGGTCAGCATTGTTTTTCAGTTTACCAACTTCCGTCTTTCCTGGCCTTTCCCCAGAAAAAAATCGGCCCCTGGATATCCAGGGGCCAGGTTGCCTTGGTTCTCTCGTCGTGCGAGAGCTTGTTTGGCGGCCTACAGCCATTGCCGGAGTCACGGGAGAGAACAGCCTCGGGGGGAGCTGTCGTTCTGAAGTCCTCGCCGCGCCTCGTTGAGCAGGGTTACCGGGGAGTCGCCCTACCCATGGCCGCCAAAGTGTTTTCCATCAACCGCACTTGTACGCTCCGCGTGATCCTGCCTGCACCGGCTGCCGAAGCCTCCGGCTGGGGTGCATCGCCCAGGGCCACCGCATGCATGCGATAGATGGGAAGGTTATGAGCCGTCACAAGATAGCGTTCCACCATCTCGTTCAACTGCTGCGAATTGCGAATCCCGTAGCTGCCCTTGCCCGGTGCCTGCGCAGCCAGTTCCACCAGGTAGCCTTCTTTGCTCTGGATCGCAGCCGCCAGCGTATCCAACTGCTGCTTCTGGGCTGCGGTCAGCGTCTGCTGGCCAGCCTTGAAGTCCAGCGTCATCGATTGCCTGGCATCGTACTTGTCCAGTCCATTCACCGTGGTCTGCAGCTGCTCCACCTGTCCGGTAGCCTGCTGGGCCAGCGTGTTCGCCTGTTGCGCCTGCTGTCCGGCTGCCTGCGCCGTCTGGCCGGCTGCCTCTGCCGCACTCTGTGCCTTGCGGATTCCCGCCTGCGCCTTCTGATCCACATCGCGAATGTCGCCGGCATTCTTCGCCGTTGCCTGATTCAGCTCATCCACCTGTCCCTGAATAGGCTGCAACTGATGCCGCACCCACTTCTTCCGCGCAAACGGATTGATCCGTCCCCAGAAGCCTTCTTTCGGTGTTCCCGCGCTGGTCGTCGTGGCTGGCATTGCTGCAGCCGTCGTCCCATTGCCACTCATGGCCGCTCCGTTGGAAGATCCCTGTGCCTGCGCAGTCGTCATACTCATCCCCGCTGCCAATGCCAGCACCGCTGTCGCCCTCATCCAGGTTGTGAATCCGTATCCGGTCTGTTTCATGGTCATCTTCCCCCTGTCTGGTCGATCCCGATTGGGTTAAACCTGTTTCTGTCGCTTCTGTCCGGCTGCAATCTCTGCCACGCTGCCAGCGACCGCTTTCCTTTGCAACTGCACTCAATAGAGCAACTGGCATGCCAAACGGACAGGATCTCTAGAGAAAAGAGAAGTGCATAGAAAAGAAAAGAGTTAAATGGAATATCCGGGCGGGGATTGGTGCCGGAAAACACCGCGGCGATGCGCAGACGTGTAAAAATTTCCCACTCCGGCATTTCTTACCCATGTAATTTTGGCGGATGCAAGGCGGTCAGTGCGTCTGCAGGCTATCCTCGCTGGCTGATGGACTGTCGTTCGCCGCCAGGCTGCACCGCTGCATGGCCGTCGCACAGCCGTGACCATGCCAACCCTGTGTGCTGCCTGTTTGGAAGATTGTCCTGGGACGGTGCTGCTGGCTCTAG
>JAKBAG010000053.1 GCA_021809235.1 Acidobacteriota bacterium | reverse complement strand
AAGGATGAGCGTTGACAGTTGCGCATCGCTGAGAGTGGCAATCAACGGCGCCAGCGCAGGAGCGCGACCACCGCTGCCAGCCGTCCCATGGCATCCGATGCAGCCATGCTCCAGATAGACCTGCGCCCCAGCCACGGCGGCAGCAGACGGAGCCGGTGAGCCGGGAGCGGATGGAGCGCTGGACGCCGAGCCTGCTGCAGAAGCCTGACCTCGCGCTGCCCCCGCACCCGCCGGGGATGTGGTGGAACCAAAGGATGCCTGGACATTGGCCGAAGGTGTTCCGATGACGGCCAGGTAGGCGAGCAGCGCCTTCATGTCGTCAGCGGAGATATCGACAGCGGGCATTTTACCGGCCTGCATGGCGGCGTTGGGGTGGTGGAGCAGTTCGATGAGCTGCGGCTCCGGGAAGCGGGTGGTGATGCCGGTCAGATTGGGTCCGACGGGGCCTCCCAGACCGACTTCGCCGTGGCAGCCGGAGCAGCCGTGCTCCTGGAAGATGCCGCGCCCCTGGGCTACCAGCGGGCTGACGGGGCCGCTGGGCAGAGCCGAGGGACCAGTACCACCGGGAGATTCAACGTAAGGTTCAAAGGGGGCAGCAGAATAGGCTTTCTCCTGCTGGGCCTGGATTGCGAGCTGGGCTGCCGTGCTGGGGTCGTGACGGTCATCCATCTCGCTGCGCATCCCCAGGTAGATGATGCCAACCATGACAATGGCCACCGCGAGCACGGGAATGGGACGGCGCCAGGGACGGCGCTCCAGTCCGCGGTCGAGGAAGGGTAGCAGGAAGAAGCCGGCAGCGAGCAGGCCGGGGATGACGACTACGGCAAAGACGACCTGCGGTCCCTCCCAGAACTTGAGCCACTCAAACATGGGCAGGTAATACCATTCCGGGCGAGGCAGGAAGTGCGTGTCTGCCGGATTGGCGATGGGCCCGAGACCTTCCGGATGAAAGTAGGAAAGGAAGCCCAGACCGGCCATCAGAAGCAGCGAGAAGGCCATGTCCATGATGACCTGCTTGGGGTAGAAGTACTCGGCAGGCATCTTGGGTTCGACAGGATTCTCCTCAATGGGACCGGCGGCACCAGCCTTGCGAAAGAGGAAGATGTGGGCGGCAATGAACAGGAAGATCATGGCCGGGATGAGGAAGACGTGGGCAACATAGAAGCGGGAGATCGTCAGCGTGCCGATGGTGTCTCCACCGCGGAGCAGGCGTGTGAGCCAGTTGCCGATGAGCGGAATCTCTCCGACGATGTTGGTACCGACGGCGGTGGCAAAGTAGGCCTTCTGGTCCCAGGGAAGCAGATAGCCGGTGAAGCCCATGGCGAGGACAAAGAGAGACAGCGTAGCTCCGGAGAGCCAGAGCAGTTCCCTGCGGCCCTTGTAGGAGCCATAGAGAAAGGTTTGCAGGAAGTGCAGGACCAGCACGATGATCATGGCGCTGGAGCCGTAGTAGTGGAGGCTACGCAGGAAGGCTCCTGCGGCAACCTGTTTGGTGATGTAGGCAACGCTGGTGTGTGCCGTCTCCGACGACGGCACATAGTAGAGCGCCAGGCAGATGCCGGTGATGATCTGCGAAATGAAGATGAAGAGCAGTCCGGAGCCGAAGACATAGGCCAGGCGTGCGCCACCGGGGACCGGCTCGTTGAGGGACTCCTTCATGAGTTTGTCGATATCGGCGCGCCTGTCGAGCCAGCGGAAGAGCTTTCCGTGTCCGGAGGCAGAGGATTCGGCAGGATTGTGTTTCTTATCGTTGTGGTTCACAGCCACTCCTCTCCTGTTAGCTCAGCTTTTCCTTGTTGGGAACGTTCGAGCGGAAGTACTCGAAGCGCACCTGCAGCTTGCCGTCGGCAATGCGTGTAGGCAGGGCATCCATGCCACGCGGTGGTGGGCCGGAGACGTGGGTACCATTCGCCTGGAAACGGCCGCCATGGCAGGGACAGACGAATTCACTTTGCCCCTGCTGCCAGGAGACGCTGCATCCCAGATGGGGGCAGATGGCCGAGAGGACGCGAAGGTCGCCGCTTTCCGACCGGTGGACGTAGACCGACTGGGTGCTGACAACTTCGCGCCATCCGTCGCGCTGGGCGAAGGTGACGGTTTTGCGCACGGGCACCTGTGCCGCGGCGAAATCACTGACGGCGCCGACGTCGGACCACTCTGTCCCGGATGCTTTGGCATAGAGCGGGTAGAGCACGTAACGCAGCACCGGGACGGCGAGCAGCGCGCCCATGGCGGCGGTGCCGATGCCGAGCAAAGCGCCGAGAAACGAACGGCGGTTGATGACGATGACATCCTTTTCCTGCGAGGAAGCGAGGGGTTGTCCGTTTTCCAGCATGCTGACCTCCTAAAAGTTAAGCCACAGTGCGACGTAGACGGTGTTGTTGTCGGATGCATTGCGATTGGCACCGTCATAGTTGCTGCTGGCGCCGTTGAATTTGCTGTAACCGGTGTAGGCCACGGTGAGGTCGATGTTCTGGACCGGCCAGTAGCCAAACTGGGCAATATATCCGGCAGTGTCGGGATTGCCGTTGTTGCTGCCGGTCACTGCAGCCGGAGCATAGAGCAGCGCGTCGGAGTTGCCAGTGGTCTGAAAGAGTGCGCCGGTCAGCGAGTAGCGATAGTGCCAGTGGAAGGTACTGTCGAGCTTGAGCGTGTTCAGGTGGTTGGAGCGGGTGCTGGCTCCGCCGGCTGCATAGGTGGCATTCAGGGTCTGGCCCTCGTGAATCCAGGTCCCATGCACGTCGAGCAGGTTGGCCCCGAAGGGACGCTCGTACTGGAAGTCAAAGGAGGGATCGATGTAGCGGTCCTGCGCTCCGGAGACGGCATTGGGAAAAGACTGGAGGTAGATGCCGTAGCTGCCCAGTTCGAGGTAGTTGGCTCCGAAGTTCTGCTGCCAGGCCATGCGCCAGTAGGGAGCCACGCCGTTAATGTTGTAGCTCTGACCAACGCCGGTGACGGGAGTAGCCGCGCCGGCATGCTCGGAGCGATAGACGGAAAGATCGCCGTAGAGATGGTCATTCCACATGCCGTAGCCACCGACACCGGCAACATCCTGTCCGAGGTTCTGGATGACAGGCGAGGCAAGAGAGCCAACACCGCTGGAGGTGGAGATCCACGGGAAGCCCCAGACGGGCGTGCTGTTCCAAAGGTCCTCGACGCCGGGATTGTTGTTGGCCGTAATGCCGTACTGCCAATCCTTGCCGGCCAGTTTGCCCTGGTTGGCGTAGCGGAGATCGGTGTTATCCATGCCGAAGTGATCGTCGGCGTGGGTGTAGGTGACCTGCGCGAGTCCGCCGAAGTGCGAGGCAAAGGCTCCAGCGAGGAAGATGCTCAGCTGCTGGGGGTATCCGGCTGAATTATTTTGCGAACCCGGTTGCGTGGCCTGGATGGAGGTGTTGGAAAGCTCAATCATGGCCGAAAGCGGGATGTACTTGGAGAGCAGAAGATCACGCGTGTTGCCGACCTTGTCCTTGACGGTCATGTCCGTGAGCACATAACCCTCGAGCTTGAACTTGCGTCCGAAGGGAGTGAGTTCTGGGGGGTTGGTGTGGCATACGTTGCAGGAAAGCCCTGTCTGACGCGCAAAACTGGGCACGGCGTGCGCATATGGAAACAGGCATAGCAGTGCCAGCAACAACATCCATCGGTACCATTGTCTCTTCATCATCAACCTCCATCTGCGCGAACGGCGGCGCAGCACTCCGTTGCGGGAAATCGAGCCGATTTTTTCAGCAAGCCAAGGCCGCCGAGCAATCGCATGCCCGCTTTCTCGAGTTCTTTTGTGTCTCTTGCCTGAGGGCATCCGAGCCTAGCTGACCTACCTCGGGTGACCTCTCACTCCATAGTCAATCTAAATGCTGAGAAGATCGCAGCCTGTGACAGAGATCACACGGCGTGTGATCTGTCCCACAATCGGGAAAGCCTATTGTAAGCCTGCCGGACTAAAGTCTGGCGAATCGATGTACAGCCGAGCTGGGGAGCACTGGTAGACTTGTGGGGAAATTGCCTACGGGACAAGCGATTCCGAGTAGGCAGGAGCGAAGATGACAGCGATTCGTGCAGGTGTGATTGGATATGGGCTGGCCGGGCGGGTGTTTCATGCCCCGATGATTGATGCCGTGGATGGCCTGGAACTGGCGGCCGTGGTGGAACGCAGCGGACGCAATGCGGAAGCGCGGTATCCCGGGATTGTGACCTATCCCTCGCTGGAGGCGATGCTGGAAGACCCGTCGCTGGAGCTGATTGTGGTGGCGACGCCCAACGCTCTGCACGCCAGCCAGGCAATGCAGGCGCTGCGCGCGGGCCGGCACGTGGTGGTGGACAAGCCAGTTGGCAACAGCAGCCAGGAGATTGCCGCAATGATGGCAACGGCACAGGAAAGCGGCCGCCTGCTGATTCCGTATCACAACCGCCGCTTTGATGGAGACTTTCGCACGCTGCGCTCGCTGCTGGCCAACCGACGGCTGGGGCGAGTTGTCTCGCTGGAGTCCACCTTTGACCGGTGGCGGCGACAGCCCCGTCCCGAGCTGTGGCGGGATGCAGGGGGAGACGGTACGGGAACGCTGCTGGACCTGGGCACGCATCTGGTGGACCAGATTGTGCAACTGTTTGGATTGCCGGAGGCTGTCAGCGGCGAAGTGCTGGTGGAGCGCGACGCAGCCCGCGCCGTGGATAGCTTTACCGTTCGGATGCATTACGCCGGGTGGACGGCAACGGCAGCCGCCAACTGCCTGGCAGCCCAGCCACGTCCACGGTATCGGGTACGCGGGATGGATGGCGATTTTGTGAAATGGGGACTGGACCCGCAGGAAGAACGGCTGAAGATGAACAACTCGACGGTGACCGATGCGCTGGGCGTGGAGACGGAGTCCGCGTGGGGAACGCTGGTCACGGAGACGGCCGAAGGCATGCGAAAAGAGACAGTGCCGACCGAACCGGGAGATTACCGGTTGTATTATGCCGGAGTTCGCGATGCGCTGCAGGGCAAGGCTGCTCCGCCGGTGACGGCTATGGATGCCTGGTGCGTGGCCCGGATTCTGGAAATGGCCGAGCAAAGCACACGGGAACGCCGATGGGTGGAGTGCGACTGGAGCCAGACGCCGAAGGCCTGAACCGGAGCGTGTGCAGGAATAACCGCATCGAAACGGCTTGCCCGGCAAGTTACAGGCGGGGCTCCGGGATGGAGATCAGGCTGCTGCGCGAAGATGCGTCGCGCGTTTGCGTTCCCCGCGCAGCAGCAGAACGATGCCCGCGGCAATGGAGCCGAGACTGGCTAGCTGGGCGTTGGACATTCCCCACATTACATGCGGGTTGATGCGGATGAACTCCACCAGAAAACGCGCGATGCCAGTGAGGATGAGGTATTCGCCAACCACAGCACCTGTCCCGATGCGCTGCAGTACTGGCGCGGAACGCTTCCAGAGCACCCACGCGATGAGCAGGCCGACGATGCACTCATAGAGCGGAGTGGGGTGAACCCGGACGCCGGGGGGAGTGGGATCCAGTCCGTTGGGAAAGCCCATGGCCCAGGGAAGTTTGCTGGGAATGCCGTAGTCACCGTCGCCACTGGTCAGGCATCCGATGCGCCCGATGGCATAACCGACGGCAGCCGCCGGGGAAGCAAGATCGAGGGTACGGAGTGCGGAGAGGCCGATGGATCGACCCTGCACGATGAGCGCAACGATGCCGCCGACCAGACCACCAAACCAGGCAAAGCCTCCCGTGGCCCAGAGCGCAGCCCAACCGGCGTAGCGGAAATCCGACGGAGTATCGATGACGTGCCAGAGCTTGGCACCAATGATGCCGGCGACGACGGCCATGGCCACCATGCCCACGGCGTCGGCAGACTCCCCGTTACGGTCCTGAATGTGGGCGCGACGGAAGCTGAAATGGAGCACAGCGGCACCACTGACAGTGGCCACCCAAAGCATGAGTCCGAAGGTGGGAATATCCCAGGGACCGATGCGAATGAGGTGTCCGCCGAGGTGAAGGACAAAGTGGAAACCGAGGTGCAGATACGGCAGCATACTCAGTGAGTATAGACGGCAGCGATGCGGCTGTGCGAGATTTGGCGGGGAGAAGCCGGAAAGGTGATACTGATTGCCATGGCAGTGGAGAAAAATGGAATGGAAGTCCTGTACTCGCGGGAGCAGATTGCCGAGCGCATCCGGGAGATGGGTGCAGAGATCAGCCGCGACCTGGCGGGAGAGAAGCTGGTGATGATCGGCGTGCTGAAGGGTGCGGCGCCGTTTCTGGCAGATCTGGCGCGGGCCGTCGACGTGGACGCAACCTTTGACTTTGTTGCCGTATCCAGTTACGGGAAAAGCAACCGGACATCCGGCGCGGTGAAGCTGATCAAGGATCTGGATGAGCCGATCGAAGGCAAGCACGTGCTGGTGGTGGAAGATATTCTGGACACAGGAATCACGCTTAGCTATCTGCGCAAGATTTTTCTGCAGCATCGTCCACTGAGTTTGCGCATTGCCACGCTGCTGGACAAGCCTTCCCGCAGGCTGGAGCCGATCCAGGCCGACTATGTGGGATTCACGATTCCCAATCTGTTTGTCGTGGGCTTTGGAATGGACTTTGCAGAGCGATATCGGAATCTGCCGGATATCTGCCTGATGCCGTCTGAGGCAACGTAGCCCTCGGCAAACTGCCTGCTTCGGAGCCGGGATGGAGCCGAAGACCCGTGGACAAAGCGATATCGACAGGCAGAGGATGCGGCGGAAGAAATGCCGATGCTGCGATGCCCGGCAGAAGGAGCCAGGATTGTGAACGACGACGAGACATTCGACATAGTGGATGACGAACAGAAGCGTCCGCCTTACGATGCCGCAGCATTCGCCGCCGACCACTTGCAAAGCTGGGAGTCTCTGGCCTCGGTGATCGATCACACGCTGCTGAAGCCGGATGCAACGCGGATGCAGATAGAGAACCTGTGCGATGAAGCGATCCGGTATCGGTTTGCCTGCGCCATGGTGAATCCCGTCTGGGCATCGACGGCAGCGGCACTGCTGGCTGGGACGGGGATTTCCGTGGGAGTGGTGATTGGCTTTCCCCTTGGAGCTTCCCTGCCCTCGACGCTGCGGCAGGAGGCGCTGGCGCTGACCAGGCTGGGAGCCCGGGATGTGGACATGGTTCTCAGCATCGGGCAGATGAAGTCGGGCGACTTCAAGGCGGTGGGGCGCACGATTCGCGGCGTAGCTGAGGTAGTGCATGAGCGCCAGGCCGTGCTGAAGGTGATTCTGGAGACATGTCTGCTGACGGTGGAGGAAAAACTGCGGGCCGCGGAGATTGTGGTGGAAAGCGGCGCGGATTTTCTGAAGACCTCCACTGGATTCTCGCAGGGCGGAGCCACGGTGGCGGATGTGGGACTGCTGCGGGGAGTGGCCGGCGGACTGTGTGGGGTGAAGGCTTCCGGTGGGATTCGCAGTCTGGAGGACGCTCGGGCCATGCTGGAGGCAGGCGCCAGCCGCATCGGTGCGTCCGCTTCTGTGGCCATGGTACGCGCGCTGGGTGCCGAGTAGGCGCTGGCGCATGCAGCCTGAGCGCGCTTGCAGGTGAACGACAACCGCCCTGCTGCTCTACAATCAACCAGAATGTCTGACGCATCCGACAATCCGCAGCTTCTGCCGGGGGTGACTCATGCCCTGCCTGCCGATTCCCCGTCGGAAACGGCGCGCCCGGCCGACTATGACTTTCTGCTGGAACTGACCGAGACGCTGAATACGACGCTGGACCTGCGCACGCTGCTCAATCGCACGGCGCAGCTCATTCATCGCGTGATTCCCTACCGGATCTTCGCCATCCTGCTGCTGGATGAATCCTCACGCGAACTTCGGATGCGCTTCCAGATTGGGCACACGCCCGAAGTGGAGCGGATGCGCATTCCGCTGGGACAAGGAGTGGTGGGCAAGGTGGCGCAGAGCCGCCAGGCAATCCTGATCAACGATGTAACCCAGGTGGAGGGATACATCCCTGCCAACGATGCGGTGCGTTCGGAGTTGACGATTCCGCTGATCAACAAGAATCGCGTGATCGGCGTGCTGGATATCGAAAGCGAGGAGCGGGACTTCTTCCGCAGCGAGCATTTGCACCTGCTGACGTTAACGGCCTCGCGTATCGGACAGGCGATCCAGAATGCACGGCTCTATTCCCGCGTGACGCGACAGGCGCAGGCGCTGGAGGTGCTGAACGAGATTTCGGTCGAACTGACGTCGATCCTGGATCTGGACAAGCTCTTTGAGCGCATCGGACTGCTGCTGCGGCGGCTGATTGATTACCAGATGTTTTCCATCATGCTGGTGGATGAGCGAAGGCAGCGCCTGGTGACGCGCTATCGCTGGCGATTCGGGCAGACGGCGCTTCCCGGGCAGTGGCTGCCTCTGGATGCCGGACTGGTGGGCGCTGCGGTGCGGGAGTGGCGGCTGATCAACGTTCCGGATGTACACAAGGATCCGCGCTATCACCTGATCAATCCGGAGACACGATCGGAGATGGTGGTACCGCTGTTCTACAAGAATCGCGTGATCGGAGTGCTGGATCTGGAGCATGTGCGGCCTGGATTTTTCCACGAACGGCACGAGCGCACTCTGACCACGCTGGCGGCGCAGATTGCGATTGCGATTGAGAATGCGCGGCTCTACCAGCAGGTGCTGCGACACGAACAGCAACTGGAACGGGACCTGCAGATGGCTCGCGAAGTGCAGCTTCGCCTGCTGCCGCCGCGGTGTCCGCAGCACCGGAATGCCGAACTGGCGGCACGATTTCTGCCTGCCCGTTCGATTGGCGGTGATCTTTACGATTTTCTGGAATACGATGCGGCGCGCACGGCGATTGTACTGGGCGACGTGAGCGGCAAAGCGGCTCCCGCAGCACTGTTTGCAGCGCTGGTCAGCGGCATCATGCGATCGGCAGCAGGACAGATGCCTTCACCGGGGCAGATGCTGGAGCACCTGAACGATGCCCTGCAGGAGCGCAAGCTGGAGTCGCAGTATGTGACGATGCTGTTTGCCCTGTGGAACGACGACAATCGCACGCTGCAGGTCTCCAATGCCGGAGCCGTGCCACCGATCTTCTGCCGTGGAGGCGAGGTGACGACGCTGCGCGCGGAGGGATTTCCGCTGGGGATGTTTGGTGGCGTGACCTATGAAGAGTTCTCGGTGGCAACGCAACCCGGCGATGCCTTTATCTTTGTCTCGGACGGATTGACGGATGCGGAGAATGCGCAGGGCGAAATGTATGGGACCGAACGGCTGACGAGCCTGCTCTGCAGCCTGAGGAATCTGCCGGCCCTGGAGATTGCCGATGCCATCTTTGCCGACGTAGGGCGGTTCCAGGGCGGCAAGGATCGCTTTGATGACGAAACGATTCTGGTGCTGCGCGTGCTGTAATCGCGGCTGGAATACGCAGCACCGGAGCATGCCCGGCCGAGGTGGACGGGCGCATGCTCGCATCCTGTAAAGTACAAAGCATGCAGAGGAAACAGTATGACCAGGTGGTGGAGGCGGCTGCCTATCTGCGGCAGCAGGCCCCAGGCCTGAAACCACGGATTGGAATCGTGCTGGGCTCGGGCCTGGGTGCGGCTGCCGACATTCTGAAGGATGCTGTGCGCGTTCCTTATGCCGCGATTCCACATTTTCCGCAATCGACAGTGGCTGGCCACTCCGGGCAGTTGGTTCTGGGCACGGTGGTCGGCGTGGATGTGGCAATTCTGCAGGGTCGGGTGCATTTTTACGAGGGATATACACCGCAGGAGGTCACCTTCCCGGTGCGTGTGCTGGGACAACTGCAAACCGAGGCGCTGATCCTGACCAATGCCGCAGGTGGAATTCGTCCCGGACTGCGCGTGGGGCAGCTGATGCTGCTTGCTGACCACATCAATCTGCAGGGATTCAATCCACTGATCGGACCCAATGAGTCGCGGTTTGCGGTGCGGCCGGGCGCAGGGCAACGATTCTTTGATATGACGGGCGCCTACGATCCCGAACTGCGGGCGCTGGCACAACAGACGGGCGAGTCCATGCAATTGCCGCTGGAGGAAGGCGTGTACCTGGCAGTGAGCGGTCCTAGCTTTGAGACGCCGGCGGAGATTCGAGCTTTTCAGCGGATGGGTGCGGATTTGGTGGGGATGTCGACGGTGCCGGAGACGATTGTGGCGCGGCACATGGGGATGCGGGTGCTGGGACTGTCCTGCGTGACGAATCTGGCCGCCGGACTGGCGGAGACGACGCTGAGCCACGAAGAGGTGTTTGAAGCCGGGCGCAGCGTGGAAGCAAGGCTGGCCACCCTGCTGGAAAGGCTGATTCCGCAGGTGGCAGCCGTGCTGGAGCAGACCGAAGGCCAATGAACGCGGAGAGAGATAGAACCCTGCCGCGCATGATCGCAATCTCCGGAATGTCCGGCTCCGGCAAAACTACACTGAGCCGTGAACTGGCACGGGTGCTGGGCGGATTGTATTTTTCGCTGGATCACTATTATCGCGACCTGAGCCATCTTGCGCCGGAAGAGCGCGCAGCGTGCAACTTTGATGATCCAGCCATGCTGGAAGTGGAGCTGCTGAGTGAACAACTGGCAGCCCTGGCAAAGGGAAAGGCCATCGATCGCCCGGTGTATGACTTTGCCACGCACAGTCGCGTGACAAATGCTTCGGAGCGGGTGCATCCTCATCCGGTGATCCTGGTGGAAGGGCTGTTTTCCTTTGCCTATTCGGCGATTCGACCGCTGTATCACTTTAGCGTCTATGTGGATGCTCCGGATGCGCTGTGCCTGGAGAGGCGCCTGCGGCGCGATGTGGAGGAGCGAGGCAGAACAGCGGAGTCTGTGCTTCGGCAGTATGCCGAGACGGTACGTCCGTGCGGGATGACCTATGTGCGCCCGCTGGCGGCACAGATGGATCTGGTGCTGGATGGAAGCGATCCGCTGGATTATAAGGTGGAACTGGTGTTAAGCGCCCTGCGTCGCAAGGGACTATGGCTCTTTGCGGACAGCAATCAGTGATTGCGCTCGACCACAAGGTCGGGCAGGCTCATGAGAGCGCGCTTGTATTCGCTCTCCTCCAGGATGCCGAGAGCGGTGCGGGCCTGCTCGGCAAAGCGAGCAGCCGCTGCCAGCGCATAGTCGACAGAACCATTGCGGAGGAGGATCTGCTGCACCTCAGAGGGGGTGACATGCGAGAAGCCGCCATCGACCAGGACCTGGCGAAGAGCACCCTGCTCCTCACGCGTGCCGTGGGCCAGAGCATGAATGACCGGCAGGGTGGTTTTGCCCTCACGCAGATCGCTGGCAACCGGCTTTCCCAACACCTCCTCGGTGGCCGTCAGGTCCAGAACGTCGTCCACGATCTGAAAAGCCAGCCCGACAAAGCGGCCGTACTGCGAAAGGGCATCCTCCTGGATCGGGTCTGCATCGGCCAGGCAGGCTCCCAACTGCATGGAAACAGAAAACAGGCATGCGGTTTTGCGATAGATCAGATCATAGTACTCGGACTCATCGATGAACCGGCCCAGCTTCTCGATCTGCAGCAGCTCGCCTTCCACCATTTGCTGGGTAAGTCCGATGAGAAGGTCGAGAATCTTGAAGTTGCGCTCCTCGAGGGCATTGCGGAAGGCCTGCATGTAAAGCCAGTCGCCAGCGAGTACACACTTTTCATTGCCCCAGGTGGTGTTGGCAGAGGGACGACCGCGGCGGGTGTCTGCCGCATCGATGATGTCGTCGTGGACGAGGGTGGCCGTGTGTACGAGTTCAACTACAGCACCCAACCGGAACATGCCGGCATCGCGGTACCCCAGGGAACGGGCAGCCAGCAGCAGCAGCGTGGGACGAATCCGCTTGCCGCCGCCTTCGCGAAGATACTGGGCAATCTCGGTGATCGTGGAAACGCTGGAGATTGCGTCGCGGCCGAGCTCCCGCTCGACGGCTGCGAGATCCTCCCGCAGCAGGTCAAAGACTTCGCGCGCAGTTGTGAGTGCCAGTGTGCTCAAAACTCCCGGTCCTGTTCGTCGTACTTTAAAGTTACCATCCTGCTTAAGTATGCGACCATCTGCATGGCTGCATACCATTTCGGCCAGAGTTAATTCGTGCGATAGTTGGTGAACTGCAAATCCAGCCCAAAATCTTTACCACGCAAAAGCGCGATGACCGACTGGAGCGCATCCCGATCCTTGCCGGTGACGCGGACGACATCGCCCTGAATGGCGGCCTGCACCTTGAGCTTGGAGTCCTTGACGACCCGCACGATCTCCTTGGCCTTTTCCGATGGGATGCCCTGCTGGAGGGTGATCTTCTGGCGGACACTCTTGCCCATGGCCTCTTCCAGCTTGCCGTAGCTGAGGTTTTTCAGCGAAACGCCGCGCTTGACGAGCTTCTGGCCGAGGATTTCCTTAACGGCATCCAACTTGTATTCATCGGCGGAGGCAAGCTGAATGGCGTCGCTGCCCTCCAGGGTGACCTCGGAACGGGAATCCTTGAGGTCAAAGCGCGCTTTGATCTCCTTGAGCGCCTGATCGATGGCGTTGCGTACCTCTTGAATCTCCACTTTGCTGACGATATCGAATGAATTGTCCTGTGCCATGCGTATCTTTCCTTGGGGTGCATCCGGCTGGAGGCCGCTGCAGCCTGTGTTTCTTCAGTTTCCCATGCCGGAGGCGACTGCCGACAGCTTGTGACGAAAGAGTGTGCGAAAGTTTTCTGTAGTGACCTGCGCCATCTGCGAAAGCGAACAGCCATGCAGCGAGGCAAGAGCCTCCGCAGTATGGACCATACAGGCCGATTCATTGCGCTGACCACGCAACGGAACCGGTGCCAGGTAGGGCGCATCGGTCTCCACAAGCAGTTGATCCAGCGGCAGTTGCGCGGCGACTGCACGCAGCTGCTCCAGCTTGGGATAGGTGATCTGTCCGGCAAAACTGATGCGGAAGCCCATCTCCATGGCCTGACGCGCATGGTCGAGTGTGCCGGAAAAGCAGTGCAGGATGCCGCCCAGCGCGGTTGCAGCCCAGTGCTGACGAAGCAGGCCCAGCAGGTCAGTCCAGCACCCATCGTCCTTCTCGGACGGCCGACAGTGAATCAGGATGGGAGCGCGATGCCGGGCAGCAATCTCCATTTGTTCGATAAAGACACGCTGCTGAACGGAGTACGGCGTTCCCTCATGGTAGGTATCGAGGCCGATTTCCCCGCAGGCAATGACCTCCGGAGTTCCGAGCAGTGCGTCAAGCCGCTGCAGAGCTGCGGCATCGGCCAGATGCGTGGCATGGGGATAGATGCCTGAGCTGGCCCAGAGCAGAGGCAGGTCTGCACGGCCGTGGAACTGCCGGACCAGATCCCGTGCCTGGTGCATCTCCGACGGCCCCTCGCCGATACCGATGGTGAGAATGCCGCCAACGCCAGCCTGAAGCGCACGCTGCAGTACCTGCTCCAGATCTGGAGCGAAGCGCGGACTGTCCAGATGAGCATGCGAATCGATGAGCACTGCCGGGGTCCCCTTAAGCCGCCAATCGGACGGGATTACTTGAGCCGCGCGCCGAGCGGAACATCTTCCAGAAAGCCTGCCAGCACCGGCGAGCCTTCCTCGCCAACAGAGGCGGCAACCACCATGCCGTTAGACTCCAGACCACGCATCTTGCGCGGTGCCAGATTGGCAACGATGACAACCTTGCGCCCGATCAGCTTTTCCGGCTCATAATACTGGGCGATACCGGCGAGAATCTGGCGCTTCTCGTAGCCAAGATCGACCTCCAGCCGCAGCAGTTTGTCAGATTTGGGAACCCGCTCGGCAACCAGCACCTGGGCCACTCGCAGATCGACTTTGGCGAAGTCCTCGATAGTGATTTTGGGGGCTTCCGGCACCAGGGCAGCAGCCGCAGCGGAGGCGGATTCGGCGCTGGTCGGGACTGGCTCGTCGTTTGCCGGTGTGGACTGGCTGACGGCAGCCACGGCACTCAGATTGTTTTCGTTTTCCAGATTCTGCATACGCTCCATGGCATCCTTCTCTGCGCGGGGGAACAAGGGCGCAGGCTCAGCAAAGACCGTGCCCGGCTGCATGGCTCCCCAGTGGATAGCTTTCAGTTTTCCCTGCTGTGCGGCTTGGCTAAGGTCGCCAAGGCCGAGTTGCTTCCAGACTTTGGAAGCGGATTCCGGAATGATGGGCCAGGCCAGAGCCGTGATGATGCGAATGGCCTCTGCGGCTACGCTCAGGACGCGGACCTGCAGTTGCTGATGCTCGGCGTCACTGCGCTCGGCAGGCTTCTTCCACGGCGCGGCAGCCGTGAGGTAGCCGTCGGTGGCGGCAACCAGCGACCAGAGCGTCTCCAGCGCGCGAGAGAATTCCATGGCGGCAAACTGGGTCTGGAACTCGGCAATCACACGTTCGGCCTGGGCGCGCAGCGCCAGCTCCGGCTCACCGATTTCGCCCGGCTGCGGCAAGCTGCCGGCAAAGTAGCGGTGCACCATGGCCACCACGCGGCTGACG
>JAKBAG010000324.1 GCA_021809235.1 Acidobacteriota bacterium | reverse complement strand
CTCTGGACCACCGTCGCGCTGTCCATCACCATCGGCCAGTTCCTGCGCGGCTTTCTCGGACCATCCCGCCTTCTTGCTGCGCCTGCCGTCCACCTGCGCATTCAGTGGATTGCCCTTCTGCTCCTGCTGGTCGGAACCCTGCTCCGTCTGCTCGCCATTCGCACCCTCGGCCGTGCCTTCAGCGTCCACGTTGCCGTCCGCACCGGCCAGCAGGTCGTCCAGCACGGGCTGTACGCACACCTCCGCCACCCCTCTTACACCGCACTGCTGCTCATCCTCTTCGCCACCGGACTCCAGACCGCCAACTTCGCCGCACTCGCCCTCACCTTCCTGCCGCCGCTGGCCGCGCTGCTGCGCCGCATCCACGTCGAGGAACAGGTCCTGGCCAACGCCTTCGGTCCGGCCTACGCCGACTACTGTCGCCGCGTCCCCCATCGCCTGATTCCCGGCCTCTGGTAACCCCACCTGCTTCCCCCGCCCCGTAGCAGCAGCGACCAGATGGACACCGCGCATGTGCATGCCGGGTTTCCTCGGTATGCTGGTACGGAATGATACTCTGGGGCAAACGACATCTCTGGAATCCTTACGATCCGGCAAACCACGCAGGACAACTGGGCGTGCAGGCAGATCGGCGATGAATACCCATGATCCGGAAGAGTGGTATCCGGTTTCGCCAGACGTGCAACGCTTGCTGAGGAACATCCATCTCTTACGATGAAGGACAAGGCGGCCATGGACAATACCAGAACACCCGCAGAGACGCCAACGGTTGCCGTCTGTATCGGCACCTACAATCAGGCGCAATATCTTGAGGGTGCTATCGCTTCAGCGTTATCGCAAACTTTTCCCGTGGATGAGATATGGGTTGTAGATGATTGCAGCACGGACGATACTCCGGTCGTGATGGAAGCGATCCGCAAGCAGCACCCGCAGATTTCCTACCATCGACACGCAGAAAACATTGGTCCGGCGCGCAATCTGAGTTTTGCTCTTGCCCAGCCGAAGACGGAGTATGTGGTCAGGCTGGATTCCGATGATCGTCTGGAACCTCGATACGTGGAAGAGCTGATCCATCTGATGACGCAATATCCACAGGCAGGCTATGCGCATTGCGATGTCTGGGAGATTGATGGCGCCGGACAACGTGCTCGACACAGGCAACTGAATCGCAGCCTGACTTTTGAATCTTCAGAACAGGCGCTTCGGAGCAACCACAACGGACTGCGGACCGCGGCCAACTGTCTGCTCTTTCGCTTGGAAGCGTTACGACAGGCGAATTTCTACCTGGACTACCCGACCTGGACGGCGTCCGAGGATTGGTATCTCGCCCTGCAAATGGCGCTGAAAGGGTGGGGCAATGTGTATACCCCACAAACGCTGTCCAATTATCGACAGTGGGATGACCCAGGTGGTCTCCGCGCCTCACGAAAAATCATGGAGGTTCAGACAAACACGATCATCTTCCGCGATGTTCTCCTTCCCGCATATGAACAGCGGGGATGGGATACAGCCATTTTGCGCCGAAACATGAAAAGGAAGGCGCGCGGTTTCGCCGATGCCCTGGATTCGCCTCGTTTCAGCGAAGAAGATCGAGTGAACTACATCAGAATTCTTCGCGAACTCGGTGACGGTTATGGTCTTGCCTTAGCCATCTTCGCCGCGAAGATGGGGCTTACTCCGATCCTCCGCCGCTATGCGCACATGCGTACAGCGCTGAAGGACGCGGTCAAACGCCTGATTCGCGCGGCAAGGAGATGAAACGCAACCGCACTTCCTGCAAGCGTTGGCAGTGCCGCCGAGCACTGGTTCGAGTGTTTGGCGGAAACGCTGGAAGCGGAGTCGCTTCAGCGACGAACCCGCGCGGCAAGCTTGTGACCATAGTGCATCGCCGGCTTCTCCAGCAGAGAATAGCTCGCGAGTGCGCAGGCAAAGGCAGCGAGATAGTCGAACGGCAAACGCTGGAGCCAGCCAAGCGTCGCCGCCTCTGGATTGAAATGACCGACAAAAAACAACTGCTGCCAGAGATAAAGACTGTAGGAGATTCGGCCGACGAAGCGCAGCGGTGGCAGTTCCAGAAAACGGCTCAGTATCGATTGCGGATTGAGTACGGTGCCCAGCACAAGAACTGGCATCAGCAGTGCCAGGCCGAAGACTTGACCGAAGTTTTCCGGCGTCCACGTAATGAGGACGAAGAGCGCGGCCAGAATCACCGGCCAGAAGCGGCCGATCCGCTGAAACCACGCGCGGATCGTTTCACGCTGGACGAGAACGGCGATCATCGCCGGGATGAGAAGGGAATCAAGCCGAACATCGGAGCGATATTGGATATGCATCCGCGAACGATGTCTGAGTTGAACGGCAAGCGAGATCGCCACGAAGATGATGAGAGCACTGAGCACCTTGAGGCGATGCTTTTTTCGCGTAAAGACCAGAACTGCCGACAGCAGCAGATAGAAGTGCTCCTCCACAGAGAGCGACCAGAAATCTCCGGTAGACCCGCCGTCACGAATGGCTCCCACTTGATACACAAAGTCGTGATGCATCATCACAACAGAATTGAGGCCGCGCGCCAACCGGCGAGGGTGGGCATGTAGTTGCTGCTTTTGCGTGCGTCCAACTCCGGCCGTGCGACGACAGTCTGAGCCATTCACATCATCCTTCGCAAAGATGACTTCATCGTGGCATTGCGACCCGCTCACTTCGGCTCCCGCAAAGCGCAGGGGCAAAACTGTCGAACCAGGACTTCCACACTATCTGCCACTTTGGGATAGGTCGGATGAATCTGTTGCGCCAACACCCTCAGGCTACGGCTTTGGCGCGCGGAGCTGCCTTCACCACCCGGCCGCTCTTGATGCAGTTGGAGCAGACGCGGATGCGCTTGGTTGCGCCTTCCACGTTGGCCTTTACCGACTGCAGGTT
>JAKBAG010000323.1 GCA_021809235.1 Acidobacteriota bacterium | reverse complement strand
TATGAGCAGACGCTGATGCGCCAGGGCTTCAACTTCATCAACCCGAACTCAACTCGATCCTGCGGTTGCGGATCGTCGTTTTCCTGAGCAGCTGCGCGCAGTGATCGTGCGGACAAAGCGCAGGTAAGGCAGGGTGCGTACTTCGCAGAGCCCGATCCGGGGCCTGCGGTGCTGCGAATGCCTGGGCGAGTGACTGGGCTGGCCGATACGCTGGACTTCAGCGAACCGGCCTGGACGACTGGATCGGATTCACGAGGAATGCATGCCAGATTGCGCACAGTGTGGGGTTGCGTTGCAGGGTTCGCCGCTGATCTGTGGTGGCTGCGGAGCATTGCAGCCGGTAGCGACGACGGACTACTTTGCCGTCTTTGGGTTAGAGCGCAGGCTAGGGCTGGATGTTGCATCGGTGGAGCGGGAGTTTCATCGTTTGAGCCGGAGGCTGCATCCGGATCGCTTTGCGCGCGCTTCGGAAGCGGAGAAGCAGAATTCGCTGGCGGCGACGGCGCTGTTGAATGATGCCTGGCGTACGCTGCGTGATCCGGTGGAGCGGGTGGAGTATCTGCTGAAGCTGGAAGGCTACGCGGTGGGCGAGGAGCATGCCGGCAAGGGAAAATCGGCCGAGCGGCAGCCACCGCCGGATCTGCTGGAAGAGGTATTTGAGTTGAATATGCAGCTGGAGGAGCTACGCATGAGCCAGCGCATGGGCGAGTCGGCGGACGCAGAGGTGGTTGCCGATCTGGCGGCTGCGGAGAAGCGGTTTGCGGCGATGTTGGATGACGTGGATGCGGCGCTCGTAGCCGAAGGTGCACGCTGGGATAGCGGACAAGACCGGTCCGATGCGGCAGCACGCATGATCGAGTTGCTGGACAGGCGGCGTTATGTACGGAACCTGGTGCGCGATGTGCGCCAGTCGTTGACGGTTTCAGCCTAGGGTTTGCAGGAGAGTCATGGAATACATTGTTGGGATTGATCTGGGAACGACGAACTCGCTGGTGGCCTATATGCAGGGCGATGAGCCGGTGGTGATTCCCGGAGTGGATGGATCAAATCTGGTGCCGTCGATTGTGACGCTGGACCCGCTGCCGGCCGGTGGCGAGGAGGCGCCGCGGCCCACGGTGACGGTGGGAAATTCGGCACGCCGCGCATTGATTGCCACGCCGGAGCGTGCGATCTATTCGGTGAAGCGGCTGATGGGCCGTGGCGTGGAGGACATTGCCGAGGAGCTGAAGCTGTTTCCGTTTCGACTGGCTGCCGACGTACAGCCGGGCGAGGTGCTGCGAATTCAGCTGGGCGAGATGAGCTTTACGCCGAGCGAGATCTCGGCCTATATTCTGCGCCAGTTGAAGCGGAATGCGGAGCGCTTTCTGGGAGCGCCGGTGAAGAAGGCTGTGATTACGGTTCCGGCGTACTTCAACGATGCGCAGCGGCAGGCGACGCGCGATGCCGGGCGTATGGCAGGGCTGGACGTGCTGCGGCTGGTGAATGAGCCGACAGCTGCGGCGCTGGCGTATGGACTGGATCGCGGCGGGGACAGCGCGGCACGGACGGTGGCGGTCTACGATCTGGGCGGCGGAACCTTTGATGTCTCGATTTTGAAGCTGAACGACGGTATTTTTGAGGTGGTGGCCACGAACGGAGATACGCACCTGGGCGGGGATGATATCGACAACCTGCTGCTGGTGGTGGCTTTGGATGAGATTCGCGCCGAGCACGGGGTCGACTTGCGGCAGCAGCCGGATGCGATTCAGGCGCTGCGCAAGGCGGTGATTGAAGCCAAGATCACGCTTTCCTCGGAGCCGGTGGCGAAGCTGGATATGGAGTTGCCGGGTGGCGACCGTTACCAGCGCGAGATTCCGCGCGAGATCTATGAGCAGTTGATTGCGCCGGTGCTGGGGCGGACGGCAGGTCCGTGCCGACAGGCGCTGGCCGATGCCGGCTTGGCTCCGGAAGAGATTGACGAAGTGGTGCTGGTGGGCGGCTCGACGCGGATTCCGGCTGTGCGTGCCCTGGTGGACGAGATCTTCCATCTGAGTGCACGCGGACGCAGGCCGCATACGGAGCTGAATCCCGATGAGGTGGTGGCGATGGGTGCGGCCGTGCAGGCCAGCATCCTGGAGGGCAGCTCGGCGGCAACCGACCAGCTGCTGCTGCTGGATGTGACCCCGCTCTCGCTGGGCATTGAAGCGCTGGGTGGCGTGGTGGCACGGGTGCTGCAGCGTAACTCGACGATCCCGGCCTCAGCCACGGAGCACTTTACCACCGGCGTGGATGGACAGACGAATGTGGCGATCCATGTGGTGCAGGGCGAACGCGAACTGGCCAAGGACTGCCGTTCGCTGGCGCGTTTCGACCTGAAGGGGATTCCGCCGATGCCAGCCGGATTGCCGCGGATTGAGGTTCGTTTCCTGATCGATGCCAACGGGATTCTGCAGGTTTCCGCTCGCGAGCAGCGCTCCGGTACCGAGGCGCAGATTGAGGTGAAGCCGACCTATGGGCTGACCGATGATCAGGTGGAGGCAATGATCCTGGATTCGTTTGACCATGCAGAGTCGGATTTTGCCGAGCGGCAGCTGATTGAAGCCAGGCTGGAAGCGGATACGATTCTGGGCGCTGTGGCTCGGGCGCCGGAGAATGCAGCATGGCAACGGCTGAGCGCGGACGAGCATGCGGCCATATTTGCCGCACGCGACCATCTGATAGCGGTGCATCCGGGCAGCGACCTGAAGGCGATTCGCGAGGCGATGACCGCGTTGGATGCCGCCACGCGGCGCTTTGCTGAGCTCATGATGGATGATGCGGTCTCGCAGGCGATGCGCGGCAAGACGATGGAGTCTGCCGACCAGACGCTGAATGCAGGACAGGCCGAGATTCATGCCCCCCACCCCTTTGCCCCGGCGCAGATGGAAGAAGCAGCCGTCGCACAGACAACCGGAGAAAGCCATGACTGAAGCA
>JAKBAG010000322.1 GCA_021809235.1 Acidobacteriota bacterium | reverse complement strand
GGCCACTGCGCCAACGGCTTCATTGTGCGCGCATCCACCTTCTCCAGCAGGCTCTTGTCCTCGATATTGACAAAGACCGAGCCTTTACCATCCGAGGTCGGAAACTCCGGCTTGCCCGCCAGCGGAACCGTGGCAAGCACCTTGTTCGTCCGGGCATCGATCACCGTAGCATTTTTACTGCGTCCATTGAAGGCCCAAACCGTCTTCGTGAACGGCTCAAAGAGAATACCGTCGGGATTCGTACCTGCCGCCACTTGAGCCACCACGGCATGCGTGTGGCGATCAAACACCACCACCTGATTAGCTCGGCCATCGGAGATATATCCGAATTTTCCATCCGCATCAAAAACTACGCCATGCGTTCCCTGAAATCCGGTCATATCGTCGATGAGCTTTCCATTGGCAGTATTCACCACCATCACATGCGCACCGCGGGTAATGTAAAGCTCGCTGGTCACCGGATCGACCGACATATAATCCCAGCCGCCATCCCCACCCAACTGCCAGCGGGCAACCACGTGATACCTGCTGCCAACGGATGGAACAGCGGCAGCCAGGGCAGGCACTGCAACCAGAGCAGCAACCACCGATAACCATGAACGACGAATCTGCATGCAAGTTCTCCTTAAAGGGGGCTTCGCGGACTGCAACCGCAACCGTGACAAGACTAATCGAGACTTCAACCTTTCTGACACCACCTGTTAAGAACAGGTACGCCATACGGTCCGCTCATATCCTGCCCAATTCGACCTAGAATCACTGAATCATCCAGTACTGGAGAGGGTTTTTCTATATCCATGCTCATGGCTGCAATCTCTGACACCCGATAAATATTTACAAACGAACTACCCCTGAAACGCGTTTACTTCCCGATATTCTTCAGCCAATCTTCAGCTTGGAGGGTAGATAATTTGGCTATGCGTGTGTTGCTCATCGAGGATGAAATCCGGCTGGCAGAGAATCTGGCCGCTGCATTTCGCGAAGCAGCCGGCTTTGCCGTCGATGTGGCGCACAACGGCAGGGACGGGGCTGCATTCGCCGAACGAGCCTCTTATGATCTGATCGTTCTAGACCTGATGCTGCCAGGCATGAGCGGCGTGCACGTCCTGCGCAGCATCCGCAGCCGCGGCGAGGATACCCCGGTGCTGATTCTGACCGCGATTGCCGAAGTCAACTCAGTGATTGGTCTGCTCAATGACGGTGCCGACGACTATCTCGCCAAACCTTTTGACCTTGGCGAACTGATCGCGCGTGCCAAAGTGCTCATCCGTCGCGGCAAAGGCGTCAGTCATCCCGTCCTGCGCATGGGTGAGATTGAAGTCAACACGCTGGAACAGACCGTCACCCGCTCCCACCAACCCATCCAGCTCTCCCCCACCGAGTTCCGCATCCTCGAGTACTTCATGCACCGGCCCAGGATCGTCATCTCCAAGCAGAAGCTGCTTGAACATCTCTATGATTTCAACTGGGAACATCACTCGAACGTAATCGAGGTACACATCTCCAATCTGCGCAAAAAGCTGGGCGAGTCCCATGGATCCATCGCCCTGGAAACCCTGCGCGGACGCGGCTATCGTCTGCTGCCCACGCAGGCGCAGTCATGAGCAAGCGCTCCATTCAGAGACAGCTGATCGCTACCGTCCTCCTGCTGGAACTGTTGTCGGCACTGGCCGTCACCAGCATCGTCTACATTCATGAAAGGCTCACCGTCTTTCATGCACTGGATATCATGCTGCGCGGACAGGCTGACTCGCTGCTCGGCGCCGTGCAGGACGCCGAAGATGCAGGCGACAACGTAATGCTCAATCAGGCCGATGTTCATGCACCCGACCGCGACCAGTACCTGATTCGTGACGAACTTGGTCGTATCCTCGGTTCCACGCCTCTTTCCAGCCAATTTCATCTCCCGCCCAACATGCCCTCCGGAAGCGTGGTTCCCATTGAGCTGAACCATCATCGGTACCGCGCCATTGTGGTCCACGGGAGCCGCTGGATCGATGCGGCCGAGCCTGGCGGCGGACTCATCCGCCACGTCACCGTCCTCTATGCCACGCCCGTCAACCGCGCATGGAGCCTCATCCACCAGACTGTCCTTTTCTATGCCTTCTCCAGCCTGCTGGTCATGGCCTGCACCACTCTTTGGCTTCTCTGGTCACTGCGTCGAACATTGGCTCCGTTGGAAGGCCTGGCCCGCGCTGCAACTCAACTGACTGCCGGCTCCTGGAAGTTTGAAGCGCCCGCGCAGGCCCGCTCCACTGCTGAGCTCCAGCCGCTTGTTCTGGCGCTGGAGCAGTCCATCGCTGGCATTGAAGATGCCTTTCGCAGGCAGCAGCGCTTCATCGGCGATGCCGCCCACGAGCTGAAAACCGCTGTCGCCGTGGTCAAGTCCTCTCTGCAGCTGGTCACCATCCGGCAACGCACCGAGGGCGAGTATCGCGTCGGTATTGAGCGCTGCCAGCAGGACATTCTGCGCCTCGAGTCGCTGGTGCAGCAGATGCTCCTTCTGGCCCGCACGGAAGACGCGCAGGAATCCGACCATGACGATTCCGCGTTGACGTGCGACCTTCGGATGCTGGCCGATGACGTCGCCCGGCAGCTCCATCCTGTGGCCTCCTTGCAGCAGGTGCAAATTCAGGTTGAGGGTCCGCATCTACACGCCAGGATCGCATCCGCACAGGCTCGCTCTCTGCTGGAGAATCTCCTTACGAACGCAATCCAGTTCAGTCCACCGCAGGAGTCCATACTCGTCAGCATACGAGCAGACGATAGCTACGCCACGCTCTCCGTTCGCGACCACGGCCCCGGAGTCTCAGCACAGGATGCGGATCATATCTTTGAACGGTTCTGGCGTGGGGATCCATCCCGTAGCCGCGACACCGGCGGCACAGGACTGGGACTTTCCATCGTCAAGGCAATCGTAGACCGCTGGCACGGAAGCATTCAGATGAACCACGTCC
>JAKBAG010000321.1 GCA_021809235.1 Acidobacteriota bacterium | reverse complement strand
ATAATGACGCCCTGCGAACTCAGCGAGTTCAGGTCCATCGACTTCGACCACGTGTACGAAGTGTTGAAGTCCAGTCCGTTGGCAAACCGCCGCGTCAGCGTGGCCCACAGAGCGTTGTAGTGTGAGCTGCCGATGCTGTCATACTCGGTGATATTGCCCAGTCCCTTCGATGGATCATACGGACTCTGCGCCGAGAGTGCGGCATACGGACGCACTCCGTTGATCGGCTGGTTCTGGTTCAACGCCAACCGCAGATGCACACCATGCGAACCCACATAGGCAAGCTGCGAAACCAGTCCCCACGGCAACTGCTGCTGCAGGTTCAGGTTGTAGGACTCCACATAAGAATCGCTGAAGTTCCGCGCCACATTGGTGGGCGAAAGCGTTGGCAATCCACTGGCAGCCGTGAAGGCATTGGCAAACGTGACATAGGGTGTGGTCGCATTCGAGGTGTAGAGAACCGGCGCAGCAAAAGGAGGATTGCTTGCCAGACCGCTCACCAGATTCGTCACCGGCTCGTCGTTCTGCATGGTAAAGCCGCCACGCAGCACTGTCTGCCCCAGCCCGGTTACATCCCAGATGAAGCCCGCACGAGGATTCCAGCTATAGTTCTGCCCGTACACCGAGCTGAAGCCGGGCGTACCCACCCGCTGCAGTTGCATCGTCGCAGCATTGAAATCCACGAACCGGTTTGCACCTTCCGTGGGAGTTCCATCCCAGTCAAATCGCAGTCCGAACTGCAGGGACAGCCTCGAGTTCACGCGATAGACATCCTGCACATAAGCTCCCAGCGCATTCTCGAAGATGCGGCTCACCACATCCTGCGGCGTCACAATAAACTCGATCGCCTGGTCGGCCAGGAAGCTGTTCACCGTGCTGAAGACGAACGTACTCGTGTCACGGTTGAAGTTGTCATTCACAAAGCGACGGAACTCGCCACCCATATCCAGCGAATGCTTGCCCCGCAGCCAGCTGACATTGTCGGAGAAGACCATCGTTGTATCGAACCGTCCCTGCGGCTCGCCGGCTGGTCCGCCAAAGTTCAGCCCGATGCTGCTCACCGCGATCTGCGGCAGGCCAATATCGACGCCCACTCCGTTATTGATGCCGTAGCTGGTGGGATTGGCCACAAAGTTAGGGGCAAAGCTGATCGCAATGCGATTGAAGCCCAGACGCGCCTCATTCACCAGATTCGATCCGAACTCGTGGGTTTCCACGAGTGTCCCGATCTGCCGATGCGCCGTGCGATGATCGCCAAAGTTGGGAATGGTCTCGCCGGGCAGCGTCGGCTCATTCCGCTTGTCCTGCTGCCAGGCATAATAGAAATGCAACTGATCTGTTGAGCTGATGTTATGCAGCAGATCGCCGGTAAACTGCTCCACCGTCACCGGTGAGCTGGCCGACCCCAGATAGCGCGACCCGGTCGAATCATTCGCCGTCGGCACCAGGGTCAACAGTTTCTGGACAATCGGATCGGTCACGCTTGCCCGCTCCGCATTCGTCGGTACACCGCTGTTGATTGTCAATCCCTGGCTCTGCAGCAGTCCTTCGTAGCTCACAAAAAAGAACGTTCGGTTGCGTCCGTCGTAGATGTGCGGAATCAACACCGGACCTCCCACGTCGACTCCCGGATTGTTCCGTTTGAAGGTCGACATCGGCACCGGTGATGGGTTGAAGTAATTGCGAGCGTCCACATCATTGTTGCGAATATAGTCAAAGGCCTCGCCATGGAACTCATTGGTGCCCGAACGCGTCGCCACGTTCACCACCGCACCGGAATCCCGGCCATACTCCGCGCTCAGGCTCGAGTTATCCACCTTGAACTCGCTGACCGTCGCCACCGAAGGCTGAAACGTGATCTGATTCTGGGTCATATCATTCAGGTTGATCCCGTTGATCATGAAGTTCACGGTATCTTCCCGGTTCCCTGCCGTATCGAACGAAGCCGCGCCCAATCCCTGCAGCGGTGCCGTCAGAAACCCGCTCTGCGGAGCCGTCACAGAACCGGGAATCAGGTTTCCCAGATCCAGAAAGTGCCGTCCATTCAGCGGAATCTGCTGCACGGTGCGCTCGCCTATCACCTGGCCCACCGTCATGTTCGACGTGTTCATCTGCTCTGCAGCAGCCGTTACCTCCACCGTTTGCGCCGTAGATGCCACGCCCAGCTTCACATCCACCCTCTCGGTGGAGTCGACCGCCAGCACAATCCCGGAGAGTGTCTGTGCCTGCATCCCGGACGCACTCACCACAAGCTGGTAAGTCCCCGGATTCATGGCGGGCAGGGCATAGCTTCCAGCACTATCACTGGTCACCGATCTGCTGACCCCAGTTTTTGTCTCTGTTGCCGTGATCTTGGCGCCGGCCACCACCGCGCCGCTGGCATCGGTCACCGTGCCCTGCAGCGTTCCTGTAGACTGCGCCTTCGCCACCGAACCTGCTCCAAGCGCCAAACTCAGTGCCAGCATGGCCAGCACTCCCCGCCTCTGCAATCGATGCATCCTGTCCCCCCAGGCAATGCGGCGGTTTCCCGCCGGTAAAGGAAACCCGTAGCCGAGCTCCCGCTCCACTTCTCTGCGCAACGCACTCCACAGGCGCGGCGCTGGTTCCAAATAAGTCAAAACTCCCGACCTGCAGCCCGAAAAATCCGATGGCGGGTAACCGGGCTGCGTTACCGATATACATTACTTTTGTCACGGAATTCTCGAGTGATTTTCATTACTATATTGCATTCCTGGGTTTTGTACAGGTTTTTTTCATGCATCTGCAGGCAAACCCTCTGCCCGTTTGGCAGCCGCCGCCAATGCAGGCCTGTTCACGCCACTTTCCCAGGAACCTGCTGGTCCGCAGTCGTTCGACGTTGCACCTTGATGCCGCCCAGCTTCGGATTCCCCGCCAGGGACGCCAAAACAACTCAATCAGGCAGTCTCCAACGTGGGCGTTGCCTCCAGCAGCCGACGCGTATAGG
>JAKBAG010000320.1 GCA_021809235.1 Acidobacteriota bacterium | reverse complement strand
CCACGAGCCGCAGCGGACAGCGCAGCGCCTTGCTGGACCTGGATACTGGCAGCGATGCCACGGTGATGCTCTATGAAAGCTTCATCCAGCGGACGCATATCACCGATTCGGACCGGCGCGGCGCGTTGCCCCTGATTCCGGCCGAGGCCTACGGCATTGGCGGACTCTTCGACCTGCAATCGGTGGTGGTGCCGTTCTGCCTGATTGGTCACACGGAGATGCAACAACTGCCAGTCTTCCTGATGCATTCCACTCCGGCATTCTCGGATCGCCGCCGGACCGATGGCGTGGTGGGGACGAATATCCTTGCGCTGTTTCGCCGCGTGGTCTTTGATGCGCCGCATGGACGGGTGGTCCTGGAGCGCCGCACCGATCTGAACCTGGCCCCGGATAATTCAGAGGACGCCAAAGGCGTGGGATCGATCTGGATTGAGCCTTAAATGAGATTGGCGAGGGATGTGCGTCAGGAATTCGCCAGATCGATCATGTCCGATAACAGATATTCTGTAATAAAAGAATCGCCGAAAGAATTCCCTCATAGCCACTGTATGGATCTTGGGCTCGCAGGCTGAAATGATTGCTTGATGTTTCGTTTCTAGCTTGTGGATAGGAATGCGGTTTGCTCGCATGCCATCAGCTTCCCTCCGCGAACAAACTCGTTACCTTCGAGCCTGTTCCTGCTGCCGGATGCGCTGCTGGACATCGCCTTGTGCATCGTGAATCAGCGACTGGTATCCGGCGGGATCCATCCAGACGCGCTGCCCTTCGGACGGCAGGCGTTTGAGCTTGGCCTGCATGTCGAAGTAGCTGCCGTGGGCACCGAGAAAGACCTGGCATGGCAAGGCGCGCAGAGTCCGGAAGGTGGCGGCAAAGTCTGCCGCAATGCCCGGATAGGAGGCAGGATGGCCGGGGCTGGCGACCAGTCGGTAGGAGTCCAGCGGCGCGTACCCCCCGACGATGACCACCGGCTCCGGACGGTCGGCAATCCGGGTGGTCATGGTCCAGGTGGTGCACCCCCGCGAGTGCCCTGCCGTTTTGTGGGCCACCAGAACCACTCCGCCGAGGCGAACCGTTTCCCCGTCGTGGAGGACGTGATTGACGTGTACGGGCGCATACGGCAGAAGGCCGGGACCGCCGAAGTCATGCGCGTCTCCGGTTTCCACTGCCTGCGCATCGCCGTCCATGACCATGAGCCTTGCTCCGGTCTCGCGCACCACTTCTGCTGCGCCGGCGGCATGATCGTAATGCGGCTGGCTGAGCAGCAGGATGCGGGTATCCCGCCAGTGAAAACCCAGAGCGCGAACGCTTGCCCGGATCTGCTGTGGCGAGTTGGCAAGGTTGGCATTGATGAGGATGTTTCCCTGCGGCGTGACCACGAGATAGGCGGCCAGGTCGCGGCTGCCAACGTAGTAGAGATTACTGCTGATGGCAAAGGGCTTCTGCGCGGCTGTCCAGTCCGCAGGCACAGCCGCCCGGAGCGGCGCGGCTGCAATCGTTCCGAGGAGGGCAACAAGTCCGATAACACGACAGAAAAGGTTACATCTTGTATTTGCCCAGATCTTCATCGTTCAAGCCTTCCAGCCAGCGTTTGAGGTGCTCGGTGCCGACGCTGCCCTCCCCGCTTTGCGCCTGCAGCCTTGCCTGAGCCAGCAGAGCCTCCGAGACGTAGATCGGGCAGTCCATGCGCAGAGCCAGGGCGATGGCATCGGAGGGTCGGGCGTCGAGCGTCACCCAGTCCTCGTCCTGCCGCATCCACAGAACCGAGTAAAACGTGTCGTCTTTAAGCTCCGATATGACAATCTTTTCCAGCTTGGCGTTCATGCTCTGCATGAGCTTTTTCAGCAGGTCGTGCGTGAGCGGACGCGGAGGCTGTACCTTCTCAATCTCGACGGCGATGGCGTTGGCCTCATAGATGCCGACCCAGATGGGAAGTACGATCTCCGAGGCCACATCCTTGAGGATGACAATGGGCATATTGGTGTTGGGGTCCATCATGAGCCCGCGAATGCGCATCTCGATATCCATGGCACTTCCCTCCTCTCGATTGCCGGACTGAAGCTACTGGACGGCCTCACCGGCCAGGCTGTTGGGGAATGTCCGGGTGATGCGAACCTGCTGGTAGCTGCCGGGAGCGGGCGCAATGGGGTGCGCCCAGGTAAAGTTGACAGGCTTGTTCTGCGAGCTGCGCCCGGAAACCTGCTCGCGGGCGCTCTGGTATCCTTCAACCATCACCTCCATAACTTCGCCTATGTGCTTCTCGTAATTGACCCTCTGAATTTCCTTCTGGCGGTCGAGCAGAATTTGAAGCCGCTTGGACTTCTCCTCTTCCGGGAGCGAGTCAATCATGACGAGGGCGGGCGTATTGGGCCGGGCCGAGTACTTGAAGGCGAAGACGGCGTCATATTGGACTTCATCCAGCAGGGTGATGGTCTCCTCAAACTCCTGCGGGGTTTCGCCGGGAAAGCCGACGATGATGTCCGTGGACAGCGAGATGGGCCGTCGAGCGGCCTTGATCCAGGAGATTCGCTCCAGATACCACTCGCGCGTGTACTCCCGCGCCATCTGCCGAAGCACGCGCGTGGAGCCGGACTGCACCGGCAGGTGCACATGGTCGCAGAGCGTGGGAACGGCGTCGATGACCTCGACGATATCCCGGGTGAAGTCGCGCGGATGGCTGGTGGTGAAGCGGACACGACGGATGCCGGGAATCTGACCGACGGCAGCCAGTAGCTCAGCAAAGCTTTTCTTTCCAGATGGATCGCGGTAACTGTTCACGTTCTGCCCGAGGAGTTGAATCTCGGTGTAGCCCATGTCGGCGATGCGGCGGGCTTCTTCCAGGACGGACTCCGCGCTGCGGCTGCGCTCCTTGCCGCGCGTGTAGGGGACGACGCAGTAGGCGCAGAATTTGTCGCAGCCTTCGATGATGGTGATGTAGGCGCGGTAGGGGTTTTTGCGGGCGGTAAAGTCGGTCTCGA
>JAKBAG010000319.1 GCA_021809235.1 Acidobacteriota bacterium | reverse complement strand
CCGAAGGCATTGAAGGCCGCGTCCCTTATCGCGGACCGCTCGAGGCCATGGTGCAGCAGCTGGTCGGCGGACTCCGCTCCGGCATGGGCTATCTCGGCTGCTCCTCCATCGATGAGCTGCAGCGGAATGCCCGTTTCGTGCGCATCTCCAGCGCCGGACTTCGCGAGAGCCACGTCCACGACGTCATCATCACCCGCGAAGCTCCCAACTATCACGTCGAGTAGAACCGCGGATTTCTGCATCCCCGCCTGCTGCTGCGCATCTCTTCTCTAGTACAGAAACACTGCAGCAGAGCGGGGCCAACCGCTGTTCCAGCCGGTACTTCGGACAAGCCTCCTCGCAGCTGCTTTCTGCAATGTGTCCCATTGCAGGAGCGGTGCTCCATTCTGCAGTCCATCTTTGCGGCTGCCTTGCGTGCTCTCTGCGTCAGGCATGCCTGTTTTCAGGATGAAGCACTTCCATTCGCGCATCGGAATTGCCGTGCGCAGCCCGGGCATCACCCCGCCCGGCTTTTATTGAGGCTAGAGTTTGTATGGCTACCACCCGTGACGACATCCCGGCAGACGACTCCGCCGCCGCGGTGGAACGCACCGTAGACAATCCCTCCGTCGATCTGCACGCCCACTGGAAGCCGCGTGCCAATCCCTGGCTGATCGCCATGACCGTCGCGCTGGCTGCCTTCATGGAGGTGCTGGACACCTCCATCGCCAACGTCGCCCTGCCGCACATCGCCGGCAACCTGGGTGCCAGCACCGACGAGGGAACCTGGGTGCTCACCAGCTATCTGGTCTCCAACGCCATCGTGCTTCCGCTTGGCGGATGGGCCTCCAACCTGATGGGCCGCAAGAACTTCTTCCTGCTCTGCATCACCATCTTCACGGTCTCCAGCTTCCTCTGCGGCATCGCGCCCACGCTGCCCATCCTGCTGCTTTGCCGCGTGCTGCAGGGCGCCGGCGGCGGCGGACTTCAGCCCATGGCCCAGGCCATCATGGCAGACTCCTTCGATGAAAAGCATCGCGGGCAGGCCTTTGCGCTCTACGGACTGGTCGCGGTCCTTGCCCCATCCATCGGGCCCACGCTCGGCGGCTGGATCACCGACAGCTACTCCTGGCGCTGGATCTTCTACATCAATATCCCCGTCGGCATCCTGGCCTATGTGCTCGTCACCCGCATGGTCGACGATCCGCCCTGGATCATTCCGCATCGCAAGCACCTGTTCAACATGGACTTCATGGGACTGGCCTTCCTCAGCCTTGCCATGGGTGGCATGCAGATCATGCTCGACAAGGGCGAGGAGAATGACTGGTTCTCCTCCGGCTTTATCCGCTTCTTTGCCGTTCTCTTCGTCGGCGGGCTCATCGCGCTCATTGTCTGGGAGCTGCGCCAGAAAAATCCGCTCATCAATCTGCGCCTCTTCAAATACAAAAACTTCGCCATCAGTTGCTTCCTCATGGCGCTGGTCGGCGGCGTGCTGAACGCAAGCACAGTTCTTCAGCCGCAGATGCTCCAGTCCCTGCTCGGCTACACGGCCACCAACGCCGGTGAGGCGCTCACGGCCGGCGGACTAGCCCTGGTCTTTGTCATGCCCTTTGCCGGCTGGACCACCAGCAAGTATCCGGCCCGCTACATCGCAGCCGTCGGCTTCTTCTTCTTTGCCCTCTCCTACTGGTACACCACGCGGCAGCTCACGCTGGACATGAGCTTCTTCAACGCCTCCATGCTCCGCGTCGTGCAGATGCTGCCCATCCCCTTCTGCTTCATCTCCATCACCACGGCCGCCTACGTCGGCATTCCCCGCGAGCAGAGCAACCAGGTCGCCGGCCTCATCAACTTCGTCCGCAACATCGGCGGCAGCATCTTCATCGCCATCACCGGTGCGGCCGTCACCAATCAGTCCATGCACCACCAGGCCCTGCTGCAGGAGAAGATGACCACCCTGCGCATCCCCTATGCCAATGCCCTCGGCGGCACCACCGGCCTCCTGAACCAGAGCTTCGGCTCCTCGAACGGCAGTGTTGCAGCCATGGCCTCCATCTACGGCGAACTCAACCGCCAGGCTGCAATGCAGGCCTATGTGGATGTCTTCAAAATGCTTTTCTGGATGTCCATCGGCATGATTCTGCTCGCCTTCCTGCTCAGCAAGAACCGGCCGGCCGGCGGCAACAGCGATATCGCCATGCACTGATTTCGCCTGCATTCTCCGGCTTTCCAGAGCGGTTTGCTGCCCTGACCCGCCTCAAATCCACACGGGCTCCTTCCTTTGGAGCCCTTTTTGCGCGCCGAATGCGGAAAATCTGGAACCTGTCCCGGAGCGACTACCTCCGCAGGCGTTCCCATGCAATCTGGCAGGATTTTCTTGGACTCCCACTCCATCCCCGGTACAATCAATGCAGTGGCTCATCCCACAACAACGCAAGGAAGCAGGAACACCGAAGTATGTCGTCATCACCCTCCCATATGGTTGCACCAGGCAGCCTGAACTCCAACGCCCTGCATGAGCAACAGGACTCAACCTCACGCAAGCGCGACGAACTGCGTATGGGCCGTGATGTCAACGGACACGGCATCAACTGGATCACTGCGATTTTCATTGTCATCTTCCATATCGGCGCCGTGGCCGCACTGTTCTGCTTCAGCTGGCAGCGCCTGGCGGTGGCCGCCGTGCTCTGGCTGCTGGCCATCAACTTCGGCATCGGTGTCTGCTACCACCGCCTGCTCACGCATCGCGGCTTCCAGACGCCCAAGTGGGTCGAGTACCTGCTCACCCTCTGCGCCACGCTTGCGCTCGAGGGAGGACCCATCTTCTGGGTTGCCGTCCATCGCGTCCATCACCAGAACAGTGACCACCCCGGCGATCCGCACACTCCCAAGGAAGGTCCCTGGTGGGCACACATCGGCTGGCTGGTGCTGGGTCGCAGCATGCATGCCCAGTCCACGGCCCTTGCCCGCTACGCACCTGATCTTGCCAAGGATCGCTTCCATGTCTGGATCAGCA
>JAKBAG010000318.1 GCA_021809235.1 Acidobacteriota bacterium | reverse complement strand
TGTTCCTCTCCGCGTGCATCGGCAATCCGGGTGCGTGCTTCGCGCTCCCAGCCCTGCACGGCCAGCACCTGCTCGGAGCTGAGGCAAAGGGAGACCAGCGCGTAGCGACTGTCGGCAAAGTGCCGCAGCTCGCCCAGAATGCCGCTGGCAGCCCGCTGCGCCGCAGCCGAGGGGTTGTTGAGCTCATGGGCCAGGTTGCCGGCCAGCTTGCCCAGGGCAACAAGCTTTTCGCTCTGCTGCTCAATGCGCGTCACTTCGCGCACCCGATCCAGCAGCGTGTTCACGACCCGCTGCCCGAAGCTGGGAAGGGCCTGCATGATCTCCGGGAAGAGAGAGCGGTGAAACAGCAGCGCCCACACATCCTGCACGGCAAAGCCTTGCCCGCCGTAGCTGGTCATGCGCGAGTAGGGAAGCAGTCCGGTCATCTGCCCGGCCCGGCCAATGAACAGTGCCATGGGGCCTGTGCGGTGGCGGCGAACATGAATCTCCCCTTTCAGGATGAGGATCATCTGTTCTGCGGGCTGACCCTCCTCGAAGAGAGTCTCGCCGGCCTTCAGGCGAATCTCCTGGCCGCGCATTGCCAACCAACTCCGTTCCTCCAGGCTGAGACCCTGCAGGGGAGCAATGCGTTCAATCGCCTCTGCAATCTCCAGCGGCGGAGTGGGAGTCTGAGGGAGCATCGATGGGGGAAGATTGACTGGCATACCGGGGACCCTCCGGGTCACCATGCTTGGCTGGCGCTGCAGAGTCCGGCTCCGGTCCCAGCCGTGGGCATGCAGCACATATTCTGAGACTTCCGACCTGTCTGGCAGCCACCCATGAAGAGTTCGTCATAGTGGGCTGTATCGCTGAAGCGGCTAGACGTGCCTGCCGAAGACGATATCAGAAAGGAGTATTGTATGAGTATCGCAGCAATTGGAGCCGCAACTCAAGCCGCCCAGATTTCACAGGTGGTCTCCAGCAGTGTGGCGGCAACGCAACAGGCGCAGAATCAGAACGCCATGCTGCAGCAGGATACGGCTTCCATCAGTGAAGCAGGTCGTGCTGCTGTCTCGCACGACGGGGATGGCGACGGCCACTAGGCCACGGAAGTGATCCCAGACCGGACACTCCGGATACAACTCCAGGCTTGCCAGCTGCATGCGTCCGCTCCGGGGCGCGTCGGCTGGCATTTTTTTCAGGGGCAGTGGGCAGGTTTGCCCGCGCAGGAAAGCATCGGGCGCACCCGGCGGTCTACAATCATCCAGACGGAAATTGCCCTGAAAAATCATCGCTGGAGTGGAGTGCGCATCGGTGTCGTCCATCGCAGATAAATCGATTCTGGATTCGCGTCCGGAAGTCCATGCCCGGATTGCAACGCACGCGGCAGGTCCCGGCGGTTCGCTGCCCATTACGGCAGAAATGCTGCTCACGCAGCCATCCGGCAATCTCTTCGGGCTCAGCCAGAGCGCCGGCATGGGTTGGGAGCCATCCCGCCTGCTCGATCCTGAGTTTCTGATCCTGAGCACCCACGGCGGATTGCGCGCCGAATCCGGAGAGCCGATTGCGCTGGGGCTGCACACCGGCCACTGGGAGGTGGGTCTGCTGGTGGCCGAGGCAGCCCGGTCGCTGCGCCAGCATCGGGCCATCCCCTTTGCCGCTGCCTGCACGGACCCCTGCGACGGACGGACGCAGGGCACACCGGGCATGATGGACTCGCTGCCCTTTCGCAACGATGCGGCCATGGTGCTGCGCCGGCTGATGCGTTCGCTGCCCACCCGCCGCGGCGTGATGGGCGTGGCCACCTGCGACAAGGGACTGCCTGCGATGATGATGGCCCTGGCCTCCAGCGGACGTTATCCGGCGATTCTGGTTCCCGGCGGGGTCACGCTGCTGCCGGAGTCCGGCGAGGACGCCGGCAAGGTGCAGACGATTGGCGCACGCTTTGCCCAGGGGCAGATTTCGCTGGAGACTGCGGCGGAGATGGGCTGCCGTGCCTGCGCTTCGCCCGGTGGAGGATGCCAGTTCCTGGGCACCGCTGCCACGGCGCAGGTGGTGGCCGAGGCCATGGGGATGAGCCTGCCGCATGCCGCGCTGGCTCCCTCGGGGCATGCCATCTGGCTGGATGCAGCGGCACGGTCTGCGCTGGCTCTGCTCCGCATGCACCAGCAGGGCATGGGCATGCAGGATGTGCTGACCGATGCCGCTGTGCGGAATGCGATGGTGGTGCATGCCGCCTTTGGCGGCTCCACCAACCTGCTGCTGCATATTCCGGCGATTGCCTTTTCGGCTGGATTGCGCCGGCCATCCAGAGAGGACTGGACGGCTGTGAATCGCGCCGTGCCGCGCCTGGTGGATGCTCTGCCCAATGGCCCGAAAAACTTTGCCACCGTACAGGTCTTCCTGGCAGGCGGTGTGCCGGAGGTGATGCTGCATCTGCGCGCTGCCGGGCTGCTGGACACCACGGTCAGGACGGTGAGCGGATTGAGGCTGGATGCCGTGCTGGACTGGTGGCAGCAGAGCGAGCGTCGGACTACGCTGCGCCGGCATCTGCAGCAGAGCGATGGCATCGATCCCGACGCCGTGATTCACTCTCCGGATGCGGCCCGTGCCGCCGGCCTGAGCTCAACGGTTTGCTTCCCGACGGGAAACCTGGCGCCGGAGGGTTCCGTCATCAAGTGCACGGCCATCGACCCCACGCTCGTCGATGCCGACAATGTCTATCGTCACACCGGTCCTGCCCGGGTCTTTGTCACCGAGGAGGCTGCCATCGAAGCTATCAAGACCGGTCGCATCGGTCAGGGCGATGTGATCGTACTCGTTTGCGGAGGGCCGCTGGGTGCCGGCATGCAGGAGATTTATCAGATTACCTCGGCGCTGCGTCAGCTTGCGCACTGCCGGCACGTGGCCGTGCTGACCGATGCGCGCTTCAGCGGCGTTTCCACCGGAGCCTGCATTGGCCATGTGAGCCCAGAGGCGCTTGCCGGTGGACCGATTGGCCGGGTGCAGGACGGTGAC
>JAKBAG010000317.1 GCA_021809235.1 Acidobacteriota bacterium | reverse complement strand
GATCCATCCACCAGCAGCAACGGTGGGGATCTGGGCTTCATTCTGGAGACTCCGCTGAAGACGGCGCATCCGGATGTGTACGCTGCCGTGAGCAAGCTGAAGTCCGGCGAAACCACCGAGACGATGCCGATCACCATGGGCGAAGGCAAGAACTCGAAAGTGGTCGGATACGCCATCTATGAGCTGATTGAACGACGGCCGGCAGGTCAAGGCCAGCTCAGTGATCCGCGCGTGCAGCAGAGCATTCGCCAGCAGCTACGCGACAGCCATGCCCAGCTGCTGCAACTGGCCTATGACGAGATGCTGCATGACGAAGCGAAAGTGCATAACTACCTGGCCGAGGACATTCTGAAAAAGGGCGTTCAGTAGCTCTTCCAGAAGAAGTATGCGGCCATGGCAAAGCCGATAACGACCACTGCGCTGCGCAGCAGTTTGGGATTCAGTTTTTGGGCCATTCTGGAAGACCAGTATCCGCCAATGCCGCAGGTCAGCATGGCCGCCAGGCAGTAACTCCATTCCACCTTGCCACTGAAGATGAAGAGCAGGCAGGCCACCCCGTTGGCCATGGTTGTGGATACGACCTTCATTGCATTCATCTGGTTGAGATTATCGAAGCCAAACAGCGAAAGCAGCGAGATGATAAGAAAGCCTGCACCTGCGCCAAAGTAGCCGATATAAAAGCAGACGAATGCAGTAATACCCACGAGCAGCAGGAAGCCACGAGAGTGGATTTCCCGGTGGCTGTGCGCTGCTGTACGACGCTGCAGCTGACGCGTAACCGGACCACTGAAGGCAAAGATCATTGCGGCAATCAGCAGCAACCACGGCACCAGATGCATAAAGGTGGTGGCCGGTGTTTTCAGGAGCACAATCGCTCCCACGGCTCCGCCTACTAGGCCAGCCGCCCCCATGCCAATCGCCAGGCGAGGATACTTGCGCACTTCATTCCAGTAGCCGGCAATGGACATCAATTGGCCCGGCCAGAGGGCAACCGTGTTCGTCGCGTTGGCCTGAATCGGTCCGATTCCGACAGCAAGCAGAGCGGGAAAGCTTAAAAATGAGCCTCCGCCGGCTACAGCATTCAAAGCTCCGGCGATAAACGCTGCCACTGCAATCCAAGGCAACCGCCAGTCCACGGCATGCAACCAGCCTTGCAGGCTGGCAATCCAGTAAGTGTGCATCTCTCCCAGTGTATGCGGTGTGCCCCAACCCGCTGGTCGCTGCGACAGTCTTCGGTTCGGCGCATGGTTTCCTTCTGGCAGGAGGGTGGGCGATCGGGTAGAGTTTGTAGATGCGCAAATCTGTCTTACAAATTCCATTTTTCCGGGCCGTCGTGCAGCGACCGATCCGCCTGCTGCTCCCCTGCCTGCTGGCTGCGACAGCGTTTGGACAGGCGCAGAATGCACCCCAGGCCAGCGTCGGGATTCCGCCCACGCAGGCTGCCGTGCAGACGGCCTATGCGATGCGCTACCAGGAGATTCGCCCCGGAACCGGCACCATGGCCATGCCCGGCATGCTGCTGACCGTGCAGTACACGGGCTGGCTGGCTGCCGATGGCACCAAATTCGACTCCTCGCGCGACCGCGCCAGCGCGCAGTATCCGGAGGGAGAACCATTCCAGTTCCTGCTGGGCGGCCGGCAGGTGATTCCCGGCTGGGATACCGGGCTGGTGGGCATGCGGGTGGGCGGCATCCGACGGCTGCTGATTCCCTGGCAGCTTGCCTACGGCGAACGCGGACGGCCACCGGTGATCCCGCCGGAGGCGGATCTGGTCTTTGACGTGGAGCTGCTGCAGGCCGCGATACCGGACAGCGGCATGCCCGGGTATCCGGGATCAGGCCAGCCCGCGGGACAGCCAGCCAATACCCCACCCACTCCGCCTACGCCACCGACTCCGCCGACGCCACCCGGCTCCCGATAGGCATCGATCCGGTGTAAGACAGATGTCTTACATCGGATCGGCACAGGCTCTAACACAGGCGGAACAAGGCCAGGACGCAGGCCGAATGGCAGGGCAGACAGGCGGCCATGCACTACAATGAGCATCGGCAGGAGGCCGAAGCCATGGCAGTACGCGCGATCTATCCCGGAACCTTTGATCCACCCACCAACGGGCATCTGGACCTGATTGCGCGCGGGTCCAAGCTCTTCGAGCACCTGACGGTGGCCATCCTGAACAATCCCATTAAAAACCCCCTGTTCACGGTGGCCGAGCGGGTGGAGATGATGCGTGAGGCAACGCGGCAGATGGAGACCGTGGAGGTGGAGACCTTCGACGGGCTGATGGTTGATTTTGCCCGCCAGAAGCAGGCCACGGCGGTGCTGCGCGGCATACGCGCCATCAGCGACTACGAGTACGAGTTCCAGATGGCGCTGATGAACCGGCGACTGGCACCGGAGGTGGAGACGGTCTTTCTGCAGCCGGCCGGGCGTTACTCGTTTGTGAGCTCGCGGATGGTGAAGGAAGTCTTCAGCTTTGGCGGGGACATCACGGGGCTGGTGCCGGGCAATGTGCTGAAGCGGCTGCGTCGCCAGGCGCGGCAGTCGGTCGGCTGAGACGAGGCTAGCTGAGACGGGCCGGGCCGGGAAACGAGAAGCGTCGGGCCTGCAAACTGGCCGTGTCCGACAGAATCGAAGACATTTGTAAGACACGCGTAAGACCGATGTAAGACACGTCCTACAAATGTCTTACATCGGTAGGACAGGTGTAATACGTGTCTTACACCTCGTAACCCCCCCCCGGCACCTCGTAAACACCACTCCGGCGCCTCGCATCCCCCATCCGAATGCCGAATGAAATAGGCCTGCTCGCCAAACAGGGATGGCCCGCCCGGGCCCGAAACTGGCCCGGAGCCTGCGAAATCGGTACACTGAAACCACTATGTCCGTATCCGCACCCGCTAAAGTTTTCGCTGACCGTATCGGTCGTATTGAAGTCTCCGCCACGATGGCAGTGGCGGCCGAAGCCACCAAGCTGCGCAGCCAGGGCATCTCCCTGATC
>JAKBAG010000316.1 GCA_021809235.1 Acidobacteriota bacterium | reverse complement strand
TCAAGCCCGGCGTACTGGTCTTCCATGGCTGGGAGTTGGAAAGCCGGCTGGGACCGGCGATTGAAAGCTACATGGAAGGCGAACAGGCGGAGATCGACGCACTGGAAAAGCAGCTGGATCCCGCCCACTATCCCTACGTCCACGGTATGGCTGACAAGCCAAAAGCCATCGATGTGCGGCTGAATGTGCGAGGGAATCCACATTCGCTGGGCGCTCCCGTGGCGCGGCGTTTTCTGGCTGTGCTCACCACGTCGAATGATCCCACGCCGTATCGGGATGGCAGTGGAAGGCTCGATCTGGCCAATGATATTGTTCGCAGTCCGCTGGCGGCGCGGGTGATCGTAAACCGCGTGTGGAAGTGGCACTTTGGGGCGGGCATTGTGAATTCTCCGGATAACTTCGGCGTGGTGGGGGATGCGCCGAGCGATGAACCGCTGCTGAACTATCTTGCCTACAACTTTGTGCAGGAGGGATATTCCCTCAAGAAGCTGCAGCGGAAGATTCTGCTCTCTGCGGTCTATCAGACGAGCGCTGAGGAATCTGCCGAAGCGCGCAACAAGGACGGGGCCAACCGCCTCTACTCCCACTTCAGCCGCCAGCGGCTGGATGCCGAGCAACTGCGGGATTCCGCATTGGAAGTGGCCGGCGATCTGGATTGGAAGAAGGATTCGGGACCGTCGGAGCCGTTTGGAGCGGATAATACTGTGCGCACGGTCTACTGCAAGGTGAGTCGCTTCCGACTGAACAATTATCTGCAGGTCTTTGACTTTCCGAATCCGAGCTTTACATCGGAGCAGCGATTCTCCAGCAACGTTCCCTTGCAGCAACTCTACTTCATGAATAATCCATTCATCTTCAAGCAGGCCGGAGTGCTTGCCGACCGCGTGGAGAATGAACCGGACGAACGCGCGAAGGTGGTGCGCATGTATGAGTATGTGTACCAACGCAAGCCGAGCGAAGCGGAGATGAAACTGGCACTGGACTTTCTGCATACGACACCGGAGCAGGCCGGCTATGCCGTGGTGGGAGAACCCATCACAGCTTGGAAACAGTTTGCAAGGATACTGCTGAGTTCCAATGAATTTCTATTTGTTGACTAGGGCTGCGCGAGGCACGAGGAGCGGTGCGGCATAATCCCGGCCATAAGCATAAAGGAGACATCGATGCTGCGAGAAACAAGAACTGGGCAACCGATGACACGGCGCGAAGCACTGTGTCGAATGGGAGCAGGCTTCGGCATGCTATCCCTGGCAAGTCTGCTTGGCGACACAATTGCACGCGCCGAAGAGGACAAGAAGAGCTGGATGATTCCCGGGATGAAGCCCAAGGCCAAGCATGTGATCTTCCTCTTCATGAACGGTGGACTCTCGCAGGTGGACAGCTTCGACTACAAGCCGATGCTGGCCAAGTACAACGGGCAGCCCATGCCGGGCGGCGAACTGCAGCATGAGCGCAAGACCGGTTCGCTGATGCAGTCTCCCTTCCACTTCCAGCGCTATGGACAGAGCGGAAAGTGGGTGAGCGAGATCTTTCCTCATCTGGGCAAATGCGTGGACGACATGTGCTTTGTGCAGTCGGTCTACACGGAGATTCCGAATCACGAGCCCGCCCTGCTGATGATGAATACGGGAGCCAATTTTGCCGGGCGGCCTTCCATGGGTGCATGGATGACCTATGGACTGGGCACGGAAAATCGGAATCTACCCGGCTTTGTGGTCCTTTGTCCGGACGTGCCCACCACCGTGGGACCGCCGCTGTGGGGATCGGCTTTTTTGCCAGCCATGCATCAGGGAACGTATGTTTCCGACCGCGTGGAGAAGATGGGATTCGATCCGCAGAAGCTGATTGCCAATGTACACAATGACCGCTTTGACCTGAAGACGCAGCGCAAGGAACTGGATGTACTGAAGCAGCTGGACGAGATGAACATGCGCTCCGCTGACGATGGAGCGCACGACGCACAGCTGGAAGCAACCATTGGCTCAATGGAAACGGCATACCGGATGCAGACCGAGGCTCCGGATGTCTTTGACATTCGCAAGGAAAGTCCCGCGGTGCTCAAGATGTATGGCGAAGGCAGCACGGCGCAAGGATGTCTGACGGCGGCGCGACTGATTGAGCGCGGCGTGCGTGTGGTGCAGGTTTACTACGCAAAGGGTGATCCGTGGGATCATCACTTTGACATTGAAATGCATCGCAAGACAGCCAAGGATTCCGATCAACCATTTGCCGCGCTGATCCAGGATTTGAAGACGCGCGGACTGCTGGACGAAACCATCATTGTGGCCGGCAGCGAGTTTGGAAGAACTCCCGTGGTGGAGCTGGGAAGCGGCTTCAACGGTGGGCAGACGCACAACGGACGCGACCACAATCCGCATGGCTTTACGATGTGGATTGCCGGTGGCGGCTTCAAGCGTGGATTCACCTACGGCAAGACCGATGACTTCGGATGGAAGGCAATTGAGAATCCTGTGCATGTGCATGATATTCATGCGACGATTCTGTATCAGCTTGGCATTGACCACACGAAGCTCACGTATCGCTACAGCGGACGCGACTATCGGCTGACGGATGTTTCCGGGAATGTGATTCACGAGTTGCTGGCCTGAGCGAATCGGATTGACTCTGCGTCCGCAGCCCATGCGGACGCATTGTTTTTGTGTGCAAGTCGGTCATCGGATGCAGTGATTCAAACAAGGAGAGGATGAATGCGAAAGAACAGATTCCCTGCCCTGTTCGGTACGGTTCTCGTATGCAGTGCCATGTCGATTGCCTTGACCAGTCCCGCCCGGGCACAGTTCCCCGAGCCCAATGGTGGCGATCTGGAACGCGGCTCGCTGCCTGCACACTGGTCCACGGGAGGACCAAAGTGCATGGAGATGCCGGAGTGGCAGGTGCATGAGTACAACCCGGATTTTTTCATTCTCCGGCAGTCCGGATGTACAGATTTCGAGATGCCGTTTTTGTATCTGATTTTTGGCCGGGACAAGGCGATGCTGTGGGAT
>JAKBAG010000315.1 GCA_021809235.1 Acidobacteriota bacterium | reverse complement strand
CCCGTCGCGGTCAGGTCGGCATAGAGTGCATTCTGGAAGCCGAGATAGCCACCCACCTGCAGCGTTCCACCTCCACTGGTGGCTGTCAGCGACCGCACTTCCAGGCGGTTCTGGCTGAACTCCAATCTGCCTTCGATCTGGTTCAGCCCATTCGGAAAGTCGCGCAGCGCCAGCGCCCCGCGGTGGAAGGTGACATCGCCGCCCAGGATGGGTTTGGACAGGGTGCCGTTCACGCTGAGCCGGAACTGGGAACTGCCGGATGCGACCAGATCGCTGTCCATCGACTCCATCAGGCGTAGATTTATGCCTCCCTGCGCGGCAATATCCAGTTGCTGATTTCCAACAATCTGCACATCCGCATGCAGGTGAACATCCGTATCTTCCCCGGTAATTTCCACCGGATCAAGATGGGCAATCCCATTGGCCAAAACCAGGTGCACATCCCCATGACTGCTGAGCGGAACGCCTTCCAGCACGGCCGTCAGCTGATTCAGTCTGGCTTCTCCATGCATGGCCTTTGGTTGAGCGAGCGGTCCGGCAATATGCCCCGTACCCTCCCAATCGGATTGTCCGGTAATGCCGGTGATGTGCATCATCTGCAGCGCTGCACCCAGGTCGAAATGTGTCAGCGACAGGTTGGCTTCGGTCGGCAGCTGCCCCTGCATTTCCGTCTTCCCCTGCAGCAGCAGATCGCCAGCGCTCTGTTTGGAGCGCACCGAGTAAGCCGCCTGATGATCGCGCATCTCCGCATCCAGATTCAGATCGGAAAACGGTTGATCGGCAAGCTGAATCTTGCCCAGCACGCCATGGGCAAGGAGATGAGGGTTGTCGAGGGATCCATCCCCGCTGGCATGGAATTGCAGCAATCCCTGCAGGCTCATCGTGCTCGAGGAGGCCGCAAGCAACGGCGCAACAGAAATCAAGGAGCCATCCGCACTGGCATGAAAGGTCTTGTCCGCAAAGTGAATGCTGCCCTGAGCCGAGACATTGCCTTTTCCCTGCATCAAGTGCAGCCGCTGCACATCCATCGTCTGGTCGTGCATCGTCAGGGACATGTCCGCACTGCTGAGTTCCACTCCATGAATCATGGGATGGGCAACCCGGAGATTGGCATTGCCCACCAGCGCATTAGCCCTGCCCTTGAGGGCAACGTGGCCGCTCAGTTCGCCATCCAGCGGAGCGCGAATATCCGCCAGCGGCAGCAGATCCCGAATCGGATATTTCTGCACATCGGCCACCACGCGCAGCATGGCATGGGTGTCAAATTCATCGGCAGTATCGGCCAGATTGTAGTTCGGATCAGAGCTGTCAATTTCGCCAGCAAGCTTCAGCGTTGCATTGCCGCGATGCAGGAGTGCGCTGCGCACCAGGATGCTGGCAGGCGAGTATCGACCATCGGCATCCACCGTATCCCAATCCACAAACTTCGGGGGAGTATCCGCGCCGGCTTCGGGAATTTCAATCCCCACATGGGTTGCCGTCACATGTCCATCCACAACCGGGGTGAGCCACGAATTGGTGAATGTCCCACGAAACGTGCCGCTGCCGTGCAGTTCGGGCTGATCGAAGACCGCAGGAAGCGCGGCTGCACCCACACGATTGCCGGACTTCAGTTGCAGGGCACGCAGCGATGCGTCAAACTCCGTCAGATCGCTGGAGGTCATTTCCAGCTGCATCCGGGAGGGTTTGTTGATGGGAAAGACGCCCAGGGTTCCAGAGCCGGAGACGGTGCTATGCGGAAGCTGAATCAGCATCTGCGAAATGGCTATGTCGCCGCTGCCGGCGTGGAACGTGCCATCCAGCGAGCCATGCACGGCCGCCAGCCCGCTCCGTTGCAATCCTGTGGGCGTCAATTGCAGATGCCCCTCAATCGCAAGATCATAGGCCAGTCCTGTCCATGTGGTCAGGGTTGAGCCATTCACCTGGGCATCAAAGCCCAGATGGCGAAACTGCGGAGAGGCCAGATCCAGCAGAATCGTATCCAGAGAAACTTGATGTAGATTCGCATGGATTCGAGCCGTGGACGTGGGAACTTTCTGGTGTGCTGCCAGGTAACGATGCTCCTCCGCACTGCCAGGATGCGGAGTGGGGAAGAGCCAGTTGTCGTAGGTGAAGTCCCCATCGATTTCTCCACCTTCCTTCAGTTGGGCAGCAATCTGCGTCACCGTCAGCAGGGCCGGAGTTGCGCGAAAACGCGCCGTCACGCGGTTCACATGGGCATCGGCAATATCATCCTTATAGCGGACATTGGTTCCCAGCAACGTTCCTTCCGCCACATAGTCGGCTCCATGGCCATTCACCTGAAAATTCAGCGTGGCGACGCCTTCCGGAAGGGCAGGGAAGCCCGTTGCAGGCAGCACAACGCGAAGATCCACCGCCCCGCTGGTGCTGAAATTCCAGAGCGGATCGGCAAAATTCCGGATCGTACCATGCACCGTCAACGTCTGCTGCATGGCAGCCAGGCGCAGCTCTTCCAGATCCAGATGATCGTGATGCAGCAGCGCGCGCACGGTCAGTGCAGACTGCATTGCAGGAACCTTATCCGCGAGCGGACCCTGCCAGAAAGCAATCTGCTTCAGATCCACGACAATGCGATAGATTCCATCGGCCTGCGTAGCCGGTGTGGTTTTGGAGCTTTTCCCGGTTGCTGCCACCGACGGCAGCCACCCCAGATAGAGCGAAGCGTTGTGTGCCTGGAAGTCCACCGGAACTGTCCGATTCGCCAGCAGCAACACACCGTTTGTCACCTGCAGATTGCCGATGCGCAAGTCAAACAGTGTATCCAGAAAAGGCTTGCCCGGCTTCGGAGTTCGCTTGGGATGCGGTTGATTGGTGGAGCCGTCGGCATAGATCTCGTAGTGCCATCGCGGAGACTGAATGCGCGCCTCCTGCAGCACCAAATGCGTGCTCACACCGGACTGCAGCAGCCCCACAACACCGACGTGGAGGTGCAGATGGTCCACATGAAACCAGGGAGCTTCGCCGGCATGTTCCAGACCGTGGAT
>JAKBAG010000052.1 GCA_021809235.1 Acidobacteriota bacterium | reverse complement strand
CCACCATGGATGACATCAAGAGCACCCATTACCTCGACGGCATCTGGCTGGATTACCACGGCGACCACACCGTCGTGGTCAAGAACCTGCGCGATGCCCTCGCCGCGTCCCACCACTTCAATCCCGACGACCACAACGCAATCTATGTCGCCGATCTCATGGAGCAGCTCAGCCAGTTCCAGATTCTTTCCGTCGCACTGCAGGTGCTGCTGGCGCTGGTCGGCGCGCTCACGCTCGGCATCGCTGGCATCGGCCTCATGAACATCATGCTGGTCTCCGTGCAGCAGCGCACCCGCGAGATTGGCGTGGAAAAGGCTCTCGGCGCCCAGCGCAAACACATCCTCACGCAGTTCCTGGCCGAGGCCATGGTCATCAGCCTCACCGGAGGCATCTGCGGCATTGTGCTGGCCGAGATCGTCTCCCTGCTCATCGGGCGCATCCGCTTCTACAGCTACATCGCAGACAACGCCAGCGCAGCCGACATCTACCTCCGCATCTCCTTCACCTCGGTGGTGGTGGCCGTCAGCATTCTCGTCGTCACCGGCCTCATCAGCGGCATGATTCCCGCCATCCGCGCGGCCAACCTGAATCCCATCGAGGCCCTGCGCTACGAGTAGCCCTCTGAGCAGCTCGGCACGCCGTCCGCGGCAAAGCTCACGTCCAGTCGTCTCCTGTCGGCTCAGGCCGGCGGCAGACCATCGCTGACCGGTATCCCCGCCGGTGCCCTGAAGTGGAATGTCTCCGGGGCCAGCATTGGATTGTCCTGTTCGCTGCTCAGCGCAAACCGGGTCACCGAACCATCCAGTTCACGGATCTCGATCCCGGTAATCCTGCCATCGGCCGTCACCGTCAACTCCACAGACGCAATGCGCCGGGCAGCCCCATGCGGCACCCCGCTCAGTACAAACTCCGCTCCGGAAGCCCGCATCTTCAGCCCATCCAGCTCGGAGCCAATCCGCGTGTGCCCCAGCAGAAACCGCAGCGGCGAACGCAGGTCATCCATCTGGCTGGCCCGCATCCGCGTCACCTGCTCGTTGCCCACGGCATAGAAGTACGCGTAGTGCCCATCAAGCAGGAAATACTTCCCCGCCGGCTCGGAGTAGTTCCAGCGCATCCGTCCCGGCCGCTCCAGCAGCAGCGTGCCGGACTCCTCGCGCTGCATACCCATGCCCGAGTACTGCTCCTCGAAGTGAGCCTGCATCGTGTGCAGATGGTTATAGTGCTCGTCCACCCGCCGGGCCACGGCCGCTGCCGTCGGCTGCGCTATCGCCCCAGTCGCGGCGGACTCCGCTGCGACAGTCTGCGCTGCCAGCGGCAACACACATAGCCCCAGCACACACACAGCCCTGCGGCACGCTGCCAGCCTGTCAGCCAACCGGCGCATCGTCACTGGATCGACTGCGTGCAGTTGGTCCCACCCGAGGGGTCGCTCTTGATCTCGCTGTACTGGTCCATGCAGAAGCCGCGATTGCCCGTCTTGCCCACCGCCTGCGGCACCGCCGTCACGTCAAAGCTCGTGATCTGGTCCGTATTGTTCACCGTCACCTTGGTGCAGTTCACAATGTTGAAGGTGTAGCCTGCCTTCACCCCGGAGGCCAGATCGCCCTGCAACAGCTGCGCCGAGGTCGGCGACGGCGGCCCCGACTTCGGATCGCCTCCCAGCGCCGACAGCGAACACGCAAACCCATTCGCCGGATACGTCGTCTGATACTGGATCTCCGCCTTGTAGATCGCCTGCAGCGAGTTGATCGCTGAGGTCTCATTGGCGGTCGCCTTCATCTTGTTGAAGTTCGGAATTGCAATCAGCATCAGGATCAGCATGATGCTGATCACAATCAGCAGTTCCATCAGCGTAAAGCCGTTGGGCCTGCGCCGGGAGCGGGTGCGCGCCAAGTCCGTCATCGGAAACATAATCCAAACCTCGTTCAAATCCTAACGCCAGTTGCCTGCATTGGCAAAATATCCAGCCCCGAGCCACCCTGCGCCAGATGCCGACAGTCATGCTTCTATGCAAGAGACGCATCCGCGCGCACAAACGCTCTCCCGCATCACCTTCCCCTGCCGCTCCCCCGGCTGCCAATCCGCCATCTCCATTGCCAGATTCTTCATCCTGCAAAAAACGGTTGCATCCGTTCCCCCTCCTCGCCGCCACGCTGCCGCAGGCTGGAATTTATAATCAGGCAGTACCCATCGCGCCACTGGATACACCCAGTCTTCGCACAATCTCCACCTCGCGCCCACTCGCGCCATCTGAACCCAGCAGGGATGATCCCTTGAACGACGCCATTGTCATCCGCGGAGCGCGGACCCACAACCTGAAGGGCATCGACTGCACCATTCCCCACGGCGTGCTCACCGTCATCTCCGGCGTCTCAGGCTCCGGCAAGTCTTCCCTTGCCTTTGACACCATCTACGCCGAAGGCCAGCGCCGCTACGTCGAGTCGCTCTCCGCCTATGCCCGGCAGTTTCTGGAGCGCATCGACAAGCCCGACGTGGACAGCATCGACGGCCTGGCGCCGGCCATCGCCATCAAGCAGAAAAACACCACCCGCAATCCCCGCTCCACCGTCGCCACCGCCACCGAAATCTTCGACTACATGCGCCTGCTCTACGCCCGCTGCGGCACCGTCCACTGCGTCGCCTGTGATGGTCGGGTGCAGCGCGACTCAGTCGACGAGGTGGCCGCAGCCGTGCTTGCGCTCAGCCCCGGCACTCGCCTGCATGTGCTCTTCCCGCTGCGCGAACCCGCGTCCGCAGTGCCTTCCGATCCCTCTGCCCAGCCCCATCCGGCGGAAGCCCACTCCGAGCAGTCGCCGCGCCGCGCCGCCACCCGCAAAAAGCGCACCGAACCGGCTCCCGCACAGCCTGCCGAGCGCCTGAGCCCGGCCATGAAGCAGCGGCTCACCGAGCTGCGCGCGCGCGGATTCAATCGCCTCTACCAGCAAGGGCAGATCGTCGAATTCTCCACCCCGGAATCCCTGCTCGAGCTGGACTTCCAGCAGCCCGTCTTCGCCCTCGTCGATCGCCTCATCGTCTCCGAGGAAGCACGCACCCGCATCGTCGATGCCACCGAAATCGCCTACCGCGAAGCCGGCGAAGTCTTCTTCGAAGAACTTCCCCGCGAGCCCGAAGCACCGCGCACCCTCCATCGCTTCTCCACCGCCTACGAGTGCCGCAACTGCCACCGTCCCGGCCGCGAGCCCGAGCCGCGCCTGTTCTCCTTCAACAATCCCTTCGGTGCCTGTCCCCGCTGCCAGGGCTTTGGCAACACCATCGACTACGACCTCAATCTCATCGTTCCCAACCGCACCCTCACCCTCAACCAGGGCGCCATCGAGCCCTGGACGCGCCCCAAGTACCGCACCTGGATGACCGAGCTGCGACGCAGCGCCAAGGCCCTCGGCATTCCCCTCGACACCCCCTGGCAGGACCTGTCCGCCGAACACACAGAACTCATCCTGCGCGGAGACACCACCGGCGCCACCGGCTGGGAGGGCGTCTACGGATTCTTCGCCACACTCGAGCGCAAGAAGTACAAGCTCCACGTCCGCGTCATGCTCTCCAAATATCGCGGCTACGCCACCTGCCCGGAGTGCCGCGGACAGCGCCTGCGCGCCGAAGCCCGCGCCGTTCGCCTGCAGGACAAAAACATCTGCCAGGCTGCCGCGCTTACCATCGCCGACGCGCGCAACTTCTTTGCCTCCCTTCAGCTTTCGCCCATGCAGGCAGAGATTGCCGGACCCATCCTCGATGAGGTCCGCCAGCGCATCGGCTTCCTCCACTCCGTCGGCCTGGACTACCTCACCCTCGACCGCCTTGCCAGCACACTCTCCGGCGGTGAAGCCCAGCGCATCCAGCTTGCCACCTCGCTCGGCTCCCGTCTCGTCGGCGCGCTCTACGTCCTCGACGAGCCCTCCATCGGCCTGCACTCCCGCGATACCGAACGCCTGATCCACATCCTCAAAAGCCTGCGCGACCTCGGCAACACCATCCTCGTCGTCGAGCACGATCCCGACATCCTCCGCTCGGCCGACCACCTGCTCGATCTCGGCCCCGGTGCCGGCGAATTCGGTGGCCGCCTGCTCGCCTCCGGCACGGTCGCCGAAGTCACCTCCAACCCCGAATCGCTCACCGGCCGCTACCTCAACGGCCAGCTCGCCATCCCCGTACCCACACGCCGCCGCGAACCCGGCCGCGAAAAGCTCTCCATCCGCGGCGCGCGCTCGCATAACCTCCGCGGCATCGACGTCGACATTCCCCTGAACATGCTCGTCGCCGTCACCGGCGTCTCCGGCTCCGGCAAATCCACGCTCGTCCATCAGGTCCTCTACCCCGCCGTCGCCCAGGCCCTCGGCAAAGGCGAAGGCGGCGACCTCACCGCACGCCTCACCAGCCTGCGCGGTGCCGAGCGGCTCAACGACGTGGTACTCGTGGACCAGACACCCATCGGCCGCACCCCGCGCTCCAACCCCGTCACCTACATCAAGGCCTTCGACCTCATCCGCGAACTCTTCGCCGCTCAGCCCGAGGCACGCAAACAAAACCTCAGCGCTGGCCACTTCTCCTTCAACGTCCCCGGCGGTCGCTGCAAAACCTGCGAGGGCGACGGCACCGTCACCGTGGAAATGCAGTTCCTCGCCGATGTCGAACTCCCCTGCGAAGACTGCAACGGCACCCGCTACCAGGCCAAGGTCCTCAGCGTCCCCTACAAGGGCAAAAACATCCACGAAGTCCTCGGCCTCACCGTCCGCGAAGCGCTGCGCTTCTTCGCCGGCGTCCCCCGCCTGGTCGATCGCCTCGCCGTCCTCGACGAGGTTGGCCTCGGCTACCTGCGCCTTGGCCAGTCCGCCACCACGCTCTCCGGCGGCGAAGCCCAGCGCGTCAAGCTGGCAGCGCATCTGGCCCAGGTTCGCAGCTCCGGCGGACGCGCCTCGGCTGCCAGCCGCGTCCTCTACATCCTCGACGAGCCCACCACCGGCCTCCACTTCGACGACGTCTCCAAGCTGCTGACTGCGCTGCGAAAGCTCATCGACGGCGGCGGCTCGCTGCTCGTCATCGAACACAATCTGGACGTGATCAAATCCGCCGACTGGGTCATCGACCTCGGCCCCGAAGGCGGCTCCGGCGGCGGCACACTCGTTGCCGTTGGCACGCCCGAAGAAATCGCCGCACACCCGCAAAGCCACACAGGCCGCTGGCTCCGCCACGCCCTCTGAATCCCGCTTCGGCGACGCACTTCGAAACGGATTCCGTCACGCGCTCAAACACGAACGTTCGCGCACCCGGTTGACCGGGAAAAAGTAGTCATAGTATTCTGGTCACAATCGAAAGCCTTCCGGAGACCCCCATGCGCGCCATGCCCGCAGCCCAATTCAAAGCTCAGTGCCTCGCCGTCATGGACCACGTCGCCCAAAGCGGCGCTCCCGTCGTCATCACCAAACACGGCAAACCCGTCGCAAAGCTCGTCCCCGTCACCACCGGCGACAGTAACCTCTTCGGCGCGCTTCGGGGCTTGGCCCGCATCGTCGGCGACATCGAAACAACCACTCCCGCCAGCGACTGGGGCGTCGAGTGATTCTCCTCGACACTCACATCCTCGTCTGGATGCTGCTTACGCCGGAAAAACTCACCCCGGCCAGCCGCAAAAAGATCGTCACCGCGCGAGAAATCGGCCCACTTTTTCTTTCCACCATCAGCCTCTGGGAGATCGCCTGGCTGGTCGAAAACCGCCGCATCGCCACCGATCTCAGCACGGCGTCCTTCGTCCAGAAGTGCGCATCCTTCGTCCAGCTTCTGCCCATCACACCCCAGATCGCCGCCAGCGCCGTCGCATTCCCCGCCACCTACCCCAGCGACCCGCAGGACCGCATCATCGGAGCCACCGCCATCGTCGAAGGCCTGCGCCTGCTCACCCGCGACAAACGCATCCGCCAATCCCATCTCGTCCCGCTAGCGTAGAATGTGGCGCATCCACTTTTTGTTGAGAAAGGAAATCCAATGAACCGATTTTTTGGCTCTTCTGCTACTCGCGTTTGATGCTGCGTCTGTTGCCCAGACTCCGCACTCCAAGAGACTCTACATCGAAGAGCGCATCAAGACGACAACCGGAGCATCAGTTCATTGCGATGCTCATGGAAACTGCTACGGCGGATCGGACACGAGCACAAGAAATGTGTCGCTTGCACTCACCAAAGCGATCAGGAAGCGCTGCCCTCAAGTCATAACTGTGACAGATAACCGGGATGCGGCTGACTTTGACCTTCGCATTTCGCCGGGGGATTCCACGCTCTATAAACGTAATGGTGATGTAGCCTACATTTCACCAGCGAAGTTTCGGGTTTCGAATCTGTCAAAGGATGTGTGCAAGTTCGTCGCCGGTTTGCCCTGAAAATCCTTTTCGGAAATGGGGCAATGTCCACGCGATGGATAGAGATAGAGAGATGCCGCAAATGATTGATTCTATGGTGGAGCTGAGCGGGATCGAACCGCTGGCCTCCTCGTTGCGAACGAGGCGCTCTCCCAGCTGAGCTACAGCCCCACATTCAGGGAGTGACTCCCTTAGTGTAGCAGCCTGTCGGCTTTGCGCCAACAGGCTGCTACCCCTGTGTTTACAGGTGGTTCATGTTCTGCAGGAACTCGGCATTGTTGCGCACCTTTTCCAGCCGGCTCACCAGCAGTTCCATCGCCTCCACCGGGGAAAGCGGGTTCAGCACCTTGCGCAGCACCCAGATGCGCTGCAAGTCTTCCTTGGGAATCAGCAGCTCTTCCTTGCGCGTGCCCGAGCGCTGGATGTCGATGGCCGGGAAGACGCGCTTGTCCACCAGCTTGCGGTCCAGGATCACCTCCATGTTGCCGGTGCCCTTGAACTCCTCGAAGATCACCTCGTCCATGCGCGAGCCGGTGTCCACCAGCGCCGTGGCGATGATCGTCAGCGAGCCGCCTTCCTCAATGTTGCGCGCCGCGCCAAAGAAGCGCTTCGGCCGCTGCAGCGCGTTGGAGTCCACGCCGCCGGAAAGCACCTTCCCCGATGGCGGCACGATCGTGTTGTAAGCGCGCGCCAGGCGCGTGATCGAGTCCAGCAGAATCACCACGTCGCGCTTGTGCTCCACCAGTCGCTTGGCCTTTTCAATCACCATCTCGGCCACCTGCACGTGGCGCGCCGCCGGCTCGTCAAAGGTCGAGCTGATCACCTCGCCCTTGACCGAGCGCTGCATATCCGTAACCTCTTCCGGTCGCTCGTCAATCAGCAGCACAATCAGCGTCACCTCCGGATGGTTCGAGGTGATCGAATTGGCAATCGCCTGCAGCAGCATCGTCTTGCCCGTGCGCGGCGGAGCCACAATCAGGCCACGCTGCCCCTTGCCAATCGGCGTCAGCAGGTCCATCACGCGGCCACTGGTGGCCTCGCGCGTGGTCTCCATCTTGATGCGCTCCTGCGGATAAAGCGGCGTCAGATTGTCAAACAGGATCTTGTTGCGCGTCTCTTCCGGCGACTCGAAGTTGATCGCCTCAATCTTCACCAGCGCAAAGTACTTTTCGCCCTCGTGCGGCGGCCTCACGTTGCCGCTGATCGAGTCGCCCGTCTTCAGGTCAAACTTGCGAATCTGCGAGGGCGAAACGTAGATATCGTCCGGCCCCGGCAGATAGTTGTAGTCCGGCGAGCGCAGGAAGCCGTAGCCGTCGGGCAGAATCTCCAGCACGCCGTCGGCGAAGATGTGGCCCTCTTTTTCACTCTGAGCCTGAAGGATCTTGAAGATCAGATCCTGTTTGCGAAGGCCGCTGGCCCCCGGAATGTCCAGCGAGCGCGCAATCCGGCTCAGCTCAGTAATGTTCTTTTCTTTCAGTTCAGAAATTGTCATGGAGTCCTGTAAAGGGTGGGATAGAGGTGTGATGGAAGATTGGGAATGCTGGATTCAGAGCGAATCCGAGGATGGAATGGAGTTGGACCGGAGCAGTTTCACCGGAGAGTGAGTCGCCTGGGAAGGATTCCGGTCGGTGGATAGGTGCTTCAGGAGAACGCTGGGTTCCATCGCTGCAAGCAGAAGTCCATGCACCTGGGGTGCAGCGCGGCGCTTACGCGGCGCGGCGCTGCTCCGCCAGAAGGGCATCGGCATGGGCAATCGGCTTCAACGGCATGCCCGGATTCGACTCGCGGAAACGCACCAGAACGTCGTTGGTCGTATCCTGCAGCCGCGTGTTCGGCTTGTGCAGCTTCCGCGTTGCCTTGCTGGCAAGCTGGCAAAGCTGATACCGGTTTACGACATGGGTGAGTGCTCCAAAAATCAGTTCCGAGCGCATAATCTTTCTCTCCTTGGGACAGCGTTCACTCTCCGGCTTCCCGGACAGGTTGGCGTCGCATGCTGCCGTACATGGCGGCAACTACCATTGGACGCATGGCATGCAGTTTGGATTCATCCCATTCTGCACAATTTCTGATGCGGATCATTCCCCGCGTGTTGTCCGGTTACGCACCGGGCCTTCAAGCTTCACAGACCGGATGAGAAGCACAGCACTTGCCGCAGGAAACACGCGCAACTCTCCACCAATTCACGGCTCACTTCTGAAAATCTCTCTGGAGTCGGGGGCGTTCTGCTTGCAGTCTGCGGAACGCACCTTTCTGGATGGCTCTTTGACTGTATACCTAAGCTATCTTCCGGTCAACCCTTTTTTATATCACAGGTGCCCGAAAAATAACAAATTCTTCCCGTCGCCGCCCGGGGCCGTCCAATCAATTCCCAACCTCGAACACACACACTGGATTCTGGCCGCAAAAAAACACCCCGCACGCGGGCTTGCTGTTGTACGCTGACTTCGTCATGGAGAGCGTTCCTTTTCTTTACGCAAAAACTCCGAAGCTGAAATCGAAGCCGAAGGATCAGCGATCGATCCTCGCCGACATCCTGCTGGCGTCCGAGGAACCGCTCAGCTTCAGCCAGATCGTGGCCCAGGCAAGAAAAGCCCGCTACGAAGAAACCTTCAAACGCGGCAAAATGTTCGTCACCATCGAGGAGTCGATCCGATATCATCTCGAACGCATGACCCGGGACCGATCCATCGCAGCTCAACTCAATCAGAAGTGATACGTCACATCCCCGGCAAGGATAAACTGCGTCGTCTTCGTTCCCAGGTCATACGCCGCCCGGTCGTAGGAGTGCTCCAGCCGCAGCTCCGGACGAAACAAGATCGTCGACCCAATCCACCACGCATATCCGATCAGGTGCTCGCTGTACTTCGTCGCATACCCCGTCCGCTGGCCCTTGATGTCATCCACATACTCGTTGCGAATCGACAGGTAGCTGTGCGCGGTGATCTCCTTTTCCAGATAATTCACCACCGCATACTCCGGCGCAAAACACCGCAGCTCGCCCGCCGCGCAGAACGCTCCATTCGCGCCCGCCTCCGTCGGAATCGGATGCGCCACATTCCCCGCGATATTCGGCACATTCCGCTCATACATGTACCAGGCCTCGGTATCCGTGTGCCAGCTTCGATTGATCCTGTGGTACCACGTCTCGTAAAAGCTCTGCACGTTGTTGTACGCATAGTTGCCCTTGTTCAGAGAGTTCACGCACGTATACAGCGCATCGCCGCCCATCGCCCATGTGTACTGCACACACGCCGTCCCCGTCGGTTGCGCATCCGGCGTCCACAGTGCCACGTCGTTGCCGCCTGACAGCCCCAGCTGCAGCAGCCAGTGATCGCTCAGCTTCACGCTGCCCACAATCCCCATCTGCGTATACGGATCGATCGAATACAGAATCGAGTGCGAATACGTATAGTTGTTCGGCGCCAGCTGCGCCTCGATATCCGGCAGCGAGATATACCGCCCGATCCGCACATTCATCCCCTCGGCCACATGCGGAAAGTAAAGGTCCAGGTAGAACATCACCGGATCATACCCATACTCGCGATTCTCCAGCAGCAACTGCTGCGAAAAAATCCCCTTGCTCGTCGTGAACCGATAGTCCTGCCCATAGAGCTGCGCCAACCGGAATCCCCAGTCAAAATGCCCGGTCTGCACCGTATCCGGCAGCCGCTCGACATACAGCACCTCCTGGTCCGGAATCACGCGGTTCGGATTGGAATAGTACGCAGCCGGCGCATTCGCCCCATCACCCCGGTTCGACGTGCTCACATCAAACCCGCCATTGAACCACCCGTACACCTTTACGCGACTCACTGCCCCGTTGATCGCCGTCATCAGCGGATACGTCTGCGTATCCGGCGCGCCGATCACCGGCGTGCCGCCAATCGAGTAGTCCGCGCTCGGAAATGGAATCGAATCGAGCGGCGCCGGATAGCCCCGCCGCTTCGGCGCGGGTGCATTTGCCGCTGCCTGCTCGGCACAGGCCGGTGTCCAGTCCGCCAAATACACTTCCGCCAGCCTTTGCCACACTCCGCCCGTCGCTGTCGCGCAGTGCGCTGCAGTCTTGGTCGCATCCGTCGAGGTTGCCTTTGCTCTATCCGGCGTCGCCGCAGTTGCCACACTGAAAAATGCCTGGACCGCCAACACCAACCAGAGAACATGCACGAGAGTCTTCATGCCCTCGATTCCACCCCGCGCGCTGGTAGAAAGTCCCTATGCAAGCCCTAAAAAATCCATAAAGTCCCGCACCAGGCCCAACCGGCTCACACTTCCGTCGCCGCTTCAAAACCCTCCGCATGCAGCCGATATCCCACCCACGGCTCGCTGGCGATGTACGCCATCCCATCCCCGCGATCCAGCTTCTTCCGCAACTGCCCCACCAGCACCCGCAGATGCTGCGGCTGATCCTCGCCCTGCGGCCCCCACAACGCCCGCAGCAGTGTCCGATGCCGCATCACCCGATCCGCATTGCGCAGCAGCAGTGCCAGCAGATCAAACTCCTTCGGCGTCAGGTTCAGCGCCTCGCCGTGCAGCGTGATGGCATGGGTCGCAGCGTCCAGTTCAAAGGCTCCCGCCCTCAGGTGTTCCAGTTCCGCCTCGTCCTCTTCGTTCCGTCGCAGATGCGCTCTCACCCGCGCCAGTAGCTCGGAAACCCCAAACGGCTTGGTCAGATAATCATCCGCTCCGGCATCGAGCACCTTCACCTTGGTTGCCTCCGCCTCCCTTACGCTCAGCACCAGGATCGGCGTCCGGGAGATCCGCCGCACCGCCTCAGTCAGCTCCAACCCGTTCATCTGCGGCATCACCAGGTCCGTGATCACCAAGTCCGGCATCCGCTCCTCGATTGCCGTCCACGCCTCCAGGCCGTTGGCCGCCGTCGCCACCTGATACCCGGCCGCACGCAGCGCCGTCGACAGCACCCGCGTAATCTGCATCTCGTCATCCACAACCAGAATTCGCTTCAATCCCACCTCCGCTGCAGGTCACGCCCGCAGCGCCGCTCCATCCGTCCTGCTGGCACGATTGTATCCGCACTCTCACAGCGCCACGCCCGGCAAAGACGCATATAATGGCCGCATGGATCGCCTCTCCGGGCTGCTGCACCCGTGCTCCAGCCGACCGGCATCCGCAGAAAGTTGCAGCCAGACACCGTGAACCTGCCCAACTCCATCACGATGAGCCGCATCGCCATGATCCCCCTGCTGCTTTGGCTGCTTTCCTCGCGCTTCCCATGGCACACATCCTGGGGACTGCAGGAGATTCTGGCCTCGCTGCTCTTCGTTCTGGCATCCGTCACCGACGGCGTCGACGGCTATCTCGCGCGCCGCCGCGGACAAATCACCACCATGGGCATCCTGCTCGATCCGCTCGCCGACAAGATCATGGTCACCTCGGCCTTTGTCGCCCTGGTCGCCTTCAATCCCCAGGTCGTCAAGGTCTGGATCGCCGTCATCATCATCAGCCGCGAGTTCCTCATCTCCGGCCTGCGCTCCATCGCCGCATCGGAAGGCTTCACCATCCAGGCCAGCGACCTCGGCAAACTCAAAACCGTCGTGCAGATCGTCGCCGTCACCTCGGCCATCCTCGCTCACCGCTGGGATGTCTGGCACTTCGGCCCCTTCATCATGCCCGTCGCATCCATTGCCGTCGCCGCCATCTATTTCGCGGCGCTGGTCTCCACCATCTCCGCCGTCGATTACTTCCTCGGCTTCTGGAAAAAAATCGACCGCGCCGCTCAGGCCACCCGCGCCGGCAGTGTCCTCATCCGCCACCGCGGCGGCTCCTAGCCTCTCACTCCTGGCCTCTCGCTCCTGGCCTCTCGCTCCTGGCGCCAACTCCCCGCTCCAACTCGCAGCAAAAAGCCCGACCGGATCCACTCCCGTCGGGCTTACTGCTTCTGGAACTTCCCTTCGCGCCGTCGGCAGTCCTACACGGCTGCCATCGCGGAAGCCACCGCACGCTCTGCCGGAGCAGGCGTCTGCAAGGCGCCACGCGTCAGCCGCTGCACGAAGTGATACGGCGGCCAGGGCCCGGACAGCTGCAACTGACACTCCTTCATCATCTGCACCGTTGACGCATATTTGTTCTGGTAGCGCTCCACGCAGCGGCGGTCAATCAGGTGCGCAATATCCAGCAGCATCTTGCCATTCTCCAGCACCCGGCAGCTGATCTCCTCATCCAGCGGCGCAAACATCCGATGCAACTGGAAGGCCACCGCGCGAGCCCGCGTCTGGCGTTCGCGCTGCCGCGATGCCGTCTCCCGCAGGTTCGACAGATATCCACGGCCCACCGTCTCGCTGCACGGAGATACGCCCAGTTCCTTGCAGCAGTCGTCCACCATCACCTTCAGGTGCATCTCCGTCTTGCCCATCAGCCGCTCCAGATTGGTCTGGAACTGCCGCTGGTTCGAGCGGATCGACTTGCGCAGGCTCTCATCATCCTGGAACACCGTGCCAAACCGGAAGGGCAACACCGTCGACTTGTGAAAACACTCCGAGATCACACGCGCATGATCCATCCCGGCCCGCTGATTCAGCGCTCCGGAACCCTCATACTCGCTGACCACAATCGCCAGATCGCTGGCCGGATATAAAAATACCTGTCCACCACCGATGCCGGTGACAGACTCGAGTGGAACTGGTTTACGATGACGGGCTAACTCCGGGAAAGATTGCTTTTCACTGACACAATAGGCATACCATGCCATCTCTGACACTCCCCGCAATGGCGTCCACGCGCCACCTATCTCTATGGAGCCCCCAGGTACGGGAACTCATCGCCAGATGACAACTGCTTGGAGACGGGCCGCTGAGCCGACCCGAAATCCACAACTACGCGCATAGTAGCCCTTTGAAAATACGACTGGCAATGTCTCACATCTCGAAATCGGAAAAAGGTAGCAGAAAATCAGAAATTGATATTGATATACCGCAATAAGATTTTCATGAATTCAATATCCGGAAAGGCAACACTCCTCGCACAGACAGGGCAAGACCCGGCCCAACCACCCGGAAAACCCGACTTAGCGGAAGATATGCTGAATCTGCAGCAGCAGATAAATATTCAATCCCACGGAAATTGCCAGCAGAATCACGCCCACCACGATGAACCGGCTCACCCGTGTGCCCACCGCGCGCACGTCCTCCACCAGCTCCTGCTGCTCCAGCGTATTCCGATCCGTGGCCTCGCGCACCCGCTCCAGCTGGTCCTCCACGCGCTTCAGCGTAGTGCCCTGTTCACCCACCTGGGTGCGCAGCTCGCGATGGCTGGTTCGCAGCTCCGTCAGGCCGCGCTCCACCGGCTCCAGATCCACAGCAGCTGCAGGCGCTGCCGGCGGATGCGCCGCAGACTGCGTCGGCACCAGCAATGCGCTCACCGTGGTTGCCAGATTGCCATCCAGCAGCGGAAGCAGTTTCTGCACCAGCGGTACAGCCGCCCGCAGCGCCTGGGCCACTCGCTGGAATCCGCCCTTCAACGAAGCCGCAGCATCCTCGGTTGAGGCTGGCAGCTGCGGCCGATCCTGCGCCGCAGCATCCTCGGCCTCAGCCGCCATCGGTTCCGCGGCTGGCGGCGCCGGAGCATCCGCTGGAATCCCATACGCATAGCCCGTGGCAAACTCGCCATTGCGGCTGCCTGCCTGTCCGCCCGGCATGGGAGCGCCCACCGGTGCACTGCCTGCCTGCGAGCCGGACTGCGGGCTGTATGGATATGTCGGGGGATACCCGCCGCCCGGCACATAACCGCTGTTGGGCTGGCCCGCAGGTAGCGGACCACCCCGATAGCCGGGGTTGCCATACTCGGCCTGCGCATAGCTCGTATCCCGATAGCCGGCATCGGCTGACGGCACCGGCGCGCCAAAGGACTGCACACGCTGTCCCAGGTCCTGCAGACGGGCATCGCGAAAACGCGGGTCGGCACTCCGAGGGTCTGGATTGCGCGCGCCGGCCGGCTGCGGGTCGCCCGGATACGCCTCCGCCTGCCGTGCTCCAGCCGGGCGAGGATCCAGATTCCGAGGGTCTGAATTCCTAAGGTCTGGGGTGCGAGAGTCAGAATTCCGAAAATCCGGATACCGACCTCCCGGCTGCTGGCCATAACTGCGCGGGTCGGCTGGATTCATGCGCGCCTCGTGAATGCGCGGCTCCTGCATCCGGGCTTCCGGCATGCGCGCTTCCCCGGTCGGCTGCCCCGGCACACGTTGCTCCGGCGGACGCACTCCTGTGCGCCTGTCCGTCCGCGGATCGGGATCAGCACCCGGCTGTGAGCCTTGCCATGCATCCTGCATCGCCATCGTTCCTCTTGCACCTTTTCCCCATACTATATGAGCATTGCCAACCCTGCCGCAAAACCGCTTCCGGTAGTCGGCACCGTTGCCACCGGCCTCACGCTCGCCGCCCGATCATGCTCATCATCCGTCCCGTCCTGCCCTGCTGCCCGCGATGTGAGAAGAACCGCTCCGGCTGGCAGCGCGTGCATCCTCCCACCTCGGCAATCCGTGCCGCATCCACTCCGGCCTCCAGCAGTTGCCTCCGATTTGCCGCCGTCAGGTCCAGGAACAACTCGCCGCCCGCACGGTGAAAACACTGTTCCGCCT
>JAKBAG010000051.1 GCA_021809235.1 Acidobacteriota bacterium | reverse complement strand
CGAATGTGACGGTGGCAACGCCGCGCGGCTACTCGCCGGATATCGAGATAGTGACGCGGGCACGCGAAATTGCTGCCGAGAACGGGTGCGAAATCCGACTGACTCAGGATCCGATGGCCGGAGCCGAGGATGCAGACGCGGTGTACACGGATGTGTGCGTAAGCATGGGCTTCGAACATGAGTCAACCAAGCGCGCTCCGATCTTCCGGCCGTTTCAGGTGAATGAGGCGATGATGGCGCGCGCCAGCAAGCGCGCAGTGTTCATGCACTGCCTACCGGCGCGGCGCGGGGCCGAGGTGACAGATGCGGTGCTGGATGGACCCCAGTCGATCGTCTTTGACCAGGCGGAAAATCGGATGCATGCGCAGAAGGCGTTGCTGCTGCTGCTGCTGGGCGGTCTGGTGGAGCTTCCGGGTACCAGGAACTAGAAACATGGTCGGAATTGGCGGGGAGTTCCCTGCTGCCCGATCGAAACATGTTCGGGAAAGGTTTTGGATATGTCTGTGATTCTTGAATCGCTGCCTGTTGGGCAGAAGGTGGGCATTGCGTTTTCTGGTGGACTGGATACCTCTGCTGCATTGCACTGGATGCGGCAGAAGGGTGCGGTGCCGTATGCCTACACTGCGAATCTGGGGCAGCCGGATGAGGTCGATTATGAGGAGATTCCGCGCAAGGCGCAGGCTTATGGAGCAGAACAGGCCCGGCTGATTGACTGCCGCAGCCAACTGGTGCGCGAAGGACTGGCTGCACTCCAGGCCGGTGCGTTCCACATCACAACAGCCGGGGTGACCTACTTCAACACAACACCCATCGGACGCGCCGTGACGGGTACGATGCTGGTGGCGGCAATGAAGGAGGACGGGGTTGAGATCTGGGGCGACGGCTCAACCTTCAAGGGCAACGATATTGAGCGGTTCTATCGCTACGGACTGCTGGTGAATCCGAATCTGAAGGTGTACAAGCCGTGGCTGGATGCTGCGTTCATCCAGGAACTGGGCGGGCGGGCGGAGATGTCTGCGTTTATGCAGAGGCAGGGATTTGCCTACAAGATGTCTGCGGAAAAGGCCTACTCTACAGACTCGAATATTCTGGGCGCCACGCACGAGGCTAAGGATCTGGAACAGCTTTCGACATCGATGAAGATTGTAGCGCCCATCATGGGTTCCGCGTTCTGGCGCGAGGATGTAGTGATTGCGCCGGAGCAGGTGGTTGTGCGATTGGAAGAGGGGTATCCGGTAGCACTGAACGGGCACGAGTTTGATGATCCGGTGGAGCTGATGCTGGAGGCCAATCGGATTGGCGGACGGCATGGACTGGGGATGAGCGACCAGATTGAGAATCGCATCATTGAAGCCAAGTCTCGCGGCATCTATGAAGCGCCGGGATTGGCGCTACTGTTCCTGGCCTATGAGCGGTTGATCACTGGGATTCACAACGAGGATACGATCGAGCAGTATCGCGAGAATGGGCGCAGGCTGGGACGGTTGCTCTATCAGGGCCGCTGGTTTGACTCGCAAGCGATGATGCTGCGCGAGGCAGCACAGCGATGGGTAGCCAAGCCGGTGACCGGTGAGGTGACACTGGAATTGCGTCGTGGCAACGACTATTCGATCCTGAATACGGAGTCGCCAAATCTAACCTTCCACCCGGAACGGCTGAGCATGGAGAAGACCGAATCGGCATTCTCTCCACGAGATCGCATTGGGCAGCTGACGATGCGCAATCTGGACATTGCCGACACGCGCAACAAACTGCTGACCTATGCAGCGACCGGATTGCTGACGCTGAGTCAGGGTAGCGAAATGCCGAAGCTGAATAGCTCCGAGAACAGGGATTCGCAGGAGGTTCTGCGCTAGGATGGGCCACGAAGAACAATCCGCAAAGATGTGGTCGGGGCGATTCCGCGAGCCGCTGGACCCGGAGTTCGAAGCGTGGCAGCGGTCGATCCTGTTTGATTTCCGGCTGCTGCGGCAGGAGACGCGGGCGAGCAAGGCGCATGCCACAGCTCTGCATGCCGCGGGAGTGCTGGATGCTGCCGAACTTGCGAGGATTCGAGCAGGACTGGACGAGGTGGCTGGGCGATTTTCCGCTTCCAGCGTGGATGCGGCATTGGCCATATACCCGAAGGCAGAGGATGTGCATCATCTGGTAGAGCTGGCCCTGACGGCGGAGATTGGACCGCTGGCACTGAAGCTGCATACGGGCCGGAGTCGGAACGAACAGATTGCCACGGACCTGCGACTGTATGTGCGTGAGGAAACTGCGACACTGCAGAAGGCTCTGCTGCATTGGGTGGCGATGCTGCTGGAGCAGGCACGCGCAGTTGGCGATGCGGTCATGCCGTCGTATACGCACATGCAGCGAGCTGAACCCGTGCTGGTAGCGCATTGGCTGCATGCTTATGCGGAGATGCTGCTGCGGGACGTGAGCCGACTGGAGGATGGACGCAGGCGATTGAACCGCTGTCCGCTGGGATCGGGTGCCGTAGCAGGTGCAACGCTAGCGCTTGATCGCAGTCTGGCGACTGAAGAGCTGGGGTTTGCGGCTCCGACAGCCAACAGCATGGACGCAACAAGTGACCGGGATTTTGTACTTGAGTATGTGCAGGGTTGCACGTTTGTGGCACTGCATGCCTCGCGGTTTGCCGAAGAGATTGCGCTGTTTTCCAGCAGCGAGTATGGGTTTGTGGATCTGCCGGAGCGATACTCAACCGGGTCGAGTGCGATGCCACAGAAGAAGAATCCTGACCTGGTGGAACTGGTACGCGGCAAGGCGGGTAGAGTCCATGGGGCTGCGGCGGCGCTGATACTGACGATCAAGGGGCAGCCGCTAGCTTATAACAAGGACATGCAGGAGACGCAGGAGGCCTGCTTTGCCGTCAGCGGCATGGCTGCGATGATTGGGTTGCTGGCCGGATTTACGCGTGTGCTTCAGTTCCGACTGAGGCGGATGCGTACGGCGGCGGAGACCGGTTACCTGAACGCAATGGCAGCGGCGACCTATCTGGTAGGCAAGGGCGTGGCGTTTCGCGTAGCACATGAAAAGATTGGCCATGCTGTACGCTTTGCGCTGGAAAAGGGCGTGGAACTGGGCGAACTGAGCCTGGCGGAGCTGCGGCAGTTTGGCGTGGAGTTTGCCGAGGATTTCTACGATGCTGTAGCGCTGATGGCGACAGTAGACTGCCACGACGTAGTCGGTGGCACGGCACGCCGGCAGGTGAGTGCGTCGCTGACGGCGGCAGACGGAGAGCTGAAGCGATGGATGAAGACTCTGGAACGCGAAAGGGAGTTGGACAATGCAGGTGCGTAAGGCACGGCTGCAGGATGCAACGAACATCTTCGAGCTGGTGAACAGCCTGAGCGGAGATGGCACGCTGCTGAAGCGGCAGTTTTCCGAAATCTGCGAAAATGTGCGGGACTTTACGGTGGCCGAGTCCGAGACGGGCGTCTTCCTGGGCTGCGGCGCGCTGCATCTGTATGGGCCGCATCTGGCCGAGGTGCGCTCGATCGTGATGACACCGGGAGCCAAGGGCAAAGGAGCTGGGGGCGCGGTGCTGCGAGCGCTACTGCAGGAGGCCGAGGAGCATGGAATCCAGTCGGTGTGCCTGTTTACGCGAATTCCGGATTTCTTTTTTCGGTTTGGCTTTCGCGTTGTAGAAGATAAGGCGGAACTGCCAGACAAGATCTTCAAAGACTGCCAGACCTGTCCGCGACTGCATCGCTGCGACGAAGTGGCAATGGTACGGGGACGGATTCCCCGGGTTTCTATTCTGGGACCAAAGCATGAGGCCGAGCAACTGGTGCGGCTGGGCTAAGCGATAACGGCTGTACGAAGATCCAGTCACATATCCAGCAAATATCCGGAACAATCATAGCGCCTGGGAATGCATGCGCCGATAGAAGGCGACGGAGGCGGCCAGCACGGATGGCTGCGCAAAGTTATGCGCGACCCAGAGCCTTCCGTTGCGGCCCATCTGCTGCCGAAGTATAGGGTTATGGAGCAGCTCTGCGATGGCATCAGAGAGGGCTACGGGATTGCCAGGTGGAACGAGCAGACCGGTAATGCCGGACTGGATGGCATCGCAGGCGCCAGTGGCGGTGGTGGTAACGACGGGCAACGCGGATGCGGCGGCCTCCAGAGCAACATTGGGAAAACCTTCGCGATGGGTAGGCAGGACGAAGATATCCATGGCGCGATAAAGCGGGGCAACCTGGGCGCGAAAACCCGTAACGACGATGGCTGGGTGGGCCAGGATGCGTTGCACGATGTCAGGCGGAAGATGGTCTTCCGAAGCATCGAACCAACCGCCGAGAAGCAGCCAGAGTTGCGGGTGCTGGATGCGAAGACCATCGAAAGCTTGAAGCAGCTCGGGGATGCCCTTGTTGCGTGTGAGACGACCGACGTAGCCAAGAACAAGAGCATCGGCAGGAATGCCGCAGGCGGCGCGCGTAGATTCCGGACCGGGAACAAATTGATCGAGATCAACACCGTGTGTGCTGCCGTGGGCGAGCATCTGCAGCCGCGCAGCGGGAGCGATGTGGAGCCGGGCAGCCTGCACAAGCAGGCTGGGACTGTTACAAAGGACGACGTGCGCGCAGGCGGCAGTCGCACGTTCGGCAAGCAGTAGCACCGGCTGCAGCATAGGCGATGCCGATTCCACGCGCAGGCCGCGCAGCGTGTGGATGCGGACTGGAATGCGTAGCAGACGGGCGGCAAGCAGCCCAAGCAGAGCGGCTTTGGGCGTGCTGAAGTCGACCATGGCGGGGCGAAGATGCGCGAGCAGGCGAAGGATGCGCAGGAAGGCAAGCAGATCGTGCAGCGGGGCTATTCCTCGACGAATGGGCACCAGATGTACGGCAATGGCGGAGCTGCTGCGCAGCTCCGCGGCAAGTGGTCCGGGGGAGCACAGCAGGGAGACAGAGAATCCCGCCTCCTGCAGGGCAAGCAACTGGGGGCGAAGGACGAGCAGGGTTTGATCGCTGGTGATACCGAAGAGGATGGTGACTTCGGGTGTCGGGGAGGACATGGAGTCATCTTAACGGCTTTGCGGATAGAGAAAGGTGGGGGTTGGACGTATTCTTGCTGGAGAGTTTCCTGTGAGTGAGCCAAAGCATATAAAAATTCTGCTGCTGATTCCGCATCTGGGTGGCGGTGGCGCTGAGCACGTCATGGCTACGGTGGCGGCTGGACTGGCGACAAGTCTTGCGTCGGGTCCGGATGCGGCGCAGTTTGAGGTGCATCTGGCCGTGCTTGCAGCCGATGGCGATGGCGCACCGCAACTGCCGGAACAGGTACGGGTGCATCGGCTGGCGACAGGAAGGGTACGCCATGCGGGGCTAAAGCTGGTGCGGCTGGTGCGGGCGGTGCAGCCTGATCTTGTTCTAAGCGGAATGATGCATCTGAACCTGCTGGTGCTGGCGCTGCAACAATGGTTCCCCGTTAGGACCAGGGTCGGTATCCGCTTGAATACAACGCTGTCTCAGGCTTATCCGGGGGCATGGACGCGTTGGGCACATGCGACGCTGATGCGACGCGCTGATGCCGTGCTTTGCCAGAGTGAGGCAATGGCCGACGATGCGATTCGGCATCTGGGTATTTCCCGGGAACGCTTCCGGGTGGTGCCTAATCCGGTTGCGGTGGAGCGGATTCGGCAAGCGGTGCAGGTACAGCGCAGAAGTGATGGTTCAAGCAGATATGACAGGAGCGGGATACGCGTTCTATGCGTGGGGCGGCTGGCATACGAAAAGGGTGTAGATATGCTACTGGAGGCTTGGCAGCGGCTGCCGATTCACGACGGGGATGAGCTTGTGATTCTGGGAGAGGGTCGCGAGCGTGCCACGCTGGAGGCAATCAGCCGGCGCCTGGGCGTGGAGGCGACAGTGCGCTTTGCCGGATATATGGCGGAAACGATAACGGAGCTGGCAGCAGCCGATGTATATGTACAGCCATCACGGCTGGAGGGCATGCCGAACGCACTGCTGGAGGCTGCCGCAGCAGGGCTGCCGCTGGTGTCAACTCCATGCAGTGCAGGAGTGGTCGAGCTGTTACGGAACGCGGATGGAGTCTGGTTAGCGGAGACCATACAAGTAGATACACTGGCGGCGGCGCTGCGGCAGGCGATGGATGCAGTGCGGGCAAGACGGACTGCGGAGAACAACAACCGTCAGATGGAGCATGAGTTCCTGCGACCTTTTGAGCAGGAGGCTGCGCTGCAGACCTGGAGCCAATGCCTGCTGGAGATGTCCAGGAGACCGCGACGATGACGGGCCGGGTTGGGATCGTGATTCCCACGCTGGATGCACTGGGCGGAGCCGAGCGAGTTGTCCTTCGGCTGGCTGAAGGGCTGGCTGATCGCGGCTGGAAGGTGGCGGTGGTGATGCTGAGCGGCACCGGGAATGCGGTACTGGCGGCATGGAGCCAAAATTGCGGCGTAGAGCTTGTGAGTCTGGGCATGCGCAAGGCCTGGATCGACCCGCAGGGATGGAGTCGATTTCGGGCCTGGCAGCGGGAGTTTGCGCCGCAGATTCTGCATGGTCACCTGTCGCATGGCGCGTGGTTTTGCCGGATGGCTAGACTGCTGGGTGCTGGCGGCAAAGGGGTGGGGATTGTGGACACGCTGCACTCGACGCGTGTGGGTGGAAAGTGGAGCCGACAGCTGTATAGGAGAACAGCGTGGGCAACCGACTGCGTGACGGCGGTGAGCCATGCGGTGCGCATGGCGGCGATAGAGGCTGGTCTGCATGCGGGAGAGATTCGCGTGGTGCGCAATGGCGTGTACCCACTGCCGATCTCAGCCCGGCATGAGCATGCGGGCTTTCGCTGGCTGGCGATGGGACGGCTGGAGCCGGTGAAGAATTATCCGCGGCTGCTGCGTGCCTTTGCGCAGGTAGTGGCTGCTGAAATGAGCGAGGTGGAACTGCACGTACTGGGCGAGGGCAGCGAACGGAGCAAGCTGGAGTCAATGGCAGCGGCGCTGGGCGTGGCCGAGCGTGTGCATTGGCATGGATTCCAGCCAGAGCCGGAACGGATGCTGGCCAACTGCGATGCGGTGGTGCTGGCCTCGCAATGGGAGGGTTTGCCGCTGTGCCTGCTGGAAGCGGGAGTAGCCGGAGTACCGGCTGTGGCCACGGATACAGTCGGTGCGCTAGAGGTACTGGTGGATGGGGAGACGGGAAGGCTGGCACCGCTGGAGGATACCACTGGCGACGGGCTGGCCAAGACGATGCTGCAGATGATGGCCGAGGATGTGGCAGCGCGCGCGGAGATGGGAGTACGGGCGCGCAGACGGGTATTGAATGAATTTGGCAGCGAGCGGATGGTGGATGAGTATGAGAGGATTTACGTCGAGATTTCCGGGCGAAGAAGCCGACGGACGTGAAGGCGCAGGCAACCGTGAAGGGATTGCAGATGGTTGCCTAGCGTGGCCTCGGGAATGGACCACTCGCTGAGCACGCGAGGGACGCTGGTGAAGCGGTCGGCATGCAGGTCGAGAAAGGATGCAAAACTGGCGAGCCCCGCGGGAGTGAGCGTGGCTGGATGGATGCAAAGGGTCCACAGACCGCGCGAGTACAGGTGCGGCTGCCAGATCTGCTGCGGGAGCCAGATGCAGCCCAGACGACTGTACGGCGCAGTGCCGAATCCATCCGAAAGAATGCGGATACCATTGGCGCGGAGAGCCTGGAGCGTAGTGCGGTCAAGGCCGTGGCGCGGGGCGACCCAAAGCGTAGGCGTAAGATCCTGCCGGTGCAGAAGTTGGATGCCGTGGCGTATCCATGCGCACTGCGTGGCGGCGGGTAGACCAACAAACTCATTGCTGCGATGCATTGGCACAAGACCGTAGCCGCGGGGCTGGCAGAGATGACGGTAGCCGTGCAGTCCTATGGTAGCTCCGGCCTTCTGCAGAGTGCGCAGTTCGGACCAGAAATGCGGATCGGGCTGGCATCGGTTCAACGTCGGGTCCTGGCAGTCGGGAATGACGGCGAGGATGGGCTGCAGGCCGTGACGTCGAATGAGAGCAACAAGCGCAGGCCAGCAGCCAGGCTCCATGGATGGGGTAAGGTCATCGATGCGCAGCAGATATTGCGCTGTGGATGGCGACGTGGTTGGCATGCCGGATAGTGCGGTAACTGGGTCGGAGGCGTGGATATGCTTGCTCATACGCGGCTGCCTCCGAGCGTCGCGGCACGCTCGGCCTGGTGAAGCAGGCGTCGCGCCCAGAATGCCAGGAAAAGAAAAGTGGAGAGCATCCAGAGCGAGGTGGCCAAGGCAATGCCGACCACCCCGAAACTGCGCATCAGCACAAGATTAAAGACGATGTCGAGCAGCAGATTGAGCAGGCCACAGGCAAGGACGATATGGCTACGCTGGAGAATGAGAAGAAAGCGATAGTAGATACGGCTGACGACATAGAGGGGAATCTGGAGTGCGAAGGCAGACTGGATGGCGGCGACCAGCTGAGTGTCCTGCGCGTGGAAGGCTCCGTGCTGGAAGGCCAGAACTATGAGCGGACGCGAAGCAATCAGGAGCAGTGCTGCGATCGGCACAGTGACGGCGGCAGCGCGAAGGGTGTGTTGACGCAGCAGTTGGCGGCAGCCGACCCAGTCCCCTTCAGCTGCGCGCTGCGCCAGGTAGGGCGTGATGGAGGTGGCGACGGCGCTGCCGAGAATGGCCATGCCAACGGCGGAAAAGCGGCTACCCCAGTTGAGCGCAGCCACGCTGCCGACAGTAAGCCAGGAGGCCATGACAAGATCGATGATCAGGCCTCCGGAGGCAACGAGGCTGCTGAGAAGGATGTTGGCATACTGGCCAAAGAGACGGCGCAACTGGGGCGTAACGCTCCAACGCAGCGTGAACCACGGTTGGCCGCTGCCAAGGAGGAGGAGCAGGATGAGCACGGCCCAGAGCAGGGCTCCAGCGAGCGTGCCGACGACGAGCGCAAGGATGCCCCAGGAGTGCGGCGCAAGGAGTAGACACACAAGGATGCTGAGTGGCACCAGCACGGGGGCCAGTGCCGGTACGGCGAAGTGCTCGGCGGCGTTGAGAATGGCAGTTCCGTTGGAGGCGATAGCAGCCAGCAGCGCAAACGGGAGCAGGAGCCGAAAGAGGTGAATGGTTAGCTGCCGGGAGCAAGGCGAAAGATGAAAGAGTATCGGCAGCAAGTGCGGCGCCAGTAACGCCAGCACTACAGCCAGCAGGACAAGCAAGGCAAGACTTACGGCGATGGCTATCGAGCTGATGGCCATGGCCGCCGAGCTTCCCTGTTCGCGGCGAACGAGGATGATCGCCGGGACCAGCGCCTGATTCATGGATTCAGCGAAGAGATTGGCCAGCAAGTTGGGGATAAGGAATGCCAGCAGAAAGGCATCGACGAGCGCACCGGCACCGAAGCGCTCGGCAATAAGAAGCTCCTTACCGGTAGCAGCCAGCTTGACCAGCAGTGCGGCAGCGGTGATCCAGGTAGCAGCGCGGAGTACGCGGCGGCTGGCGGTCTGTTCTCTGTGCGACAGCGTTACCGACCGGGTGGTCATCCGGCTGACTCCTGCGGAGATATGGCCGAAGCGGACAAAATTGGTGTCGGCGATGCGGGCTGCAATCCGGATACAGATTCAGGACTGGATGGAGGCTCGGCCAGACCTTTGCCGACGAGCAGGAAGCAGGCAAAGATGAGCCAGGTCATGCGATTCTCCTCGACGGAGCCGACGCTGGCCGTGACGCACCAAACGAGGAAGACACCAAGAAAGGCGCTGCGTGCCACTCCGCGAGCGCGCAGGATTGCGGCCAGCGCGGCGACCAGGATCGCAACCAGCAGCGAGGCTGCAAGGAGTCCGCCCATGACCATCAGTGCCACGAGAGTGTTGTGGGCAGTATCCTCGGCGGCAAGGCCTGAGGCAAGGGCATAATTCCCTGCCCCGTAGCCCAGCCAGGGAGCGTGTGAGAAGGCATGCATGCCTGCGGTCCAGATGCTGAAGCGGTCATTAAAATCGAGCGAGGCAAACTGGGCGGGAATAGTGGCCAGGCGGGCGAAAGTTTCCGGCGGGACAATGAGCACAGTGGCCGAAGCGGAAAAAGCCAGCAATAATCCAGCCCAGGCGGCAACGGCAGGTCGCCAGCGGAGAAACAGAACGGCGGCAGCCAGCAGGGCGACGACGGAACCGAGAAATCCACCACGGGAGGCCGTGAGCAGGACAGCCAACAATCCGAGCGGGAAATAAAGAGCGGCCAGCAGACGCGTCCAGAGCGAACGCTCGATGGCGATGAGGTAGGCCGCGATGGGGAAGATGAGGTCGAGAAAGCGCGCGATGTCGTTGGGATCCTGTCCGCTGGCGGTAAAGCGGGCCTGCTCGGCAGAAGCGGCGGCAGAGGCAGAGAGAAATCCAGCAAAGGTGAGCGCGCAAAGGACGAGGGAACCGAGTAGCATGGCGCGCAACAGGTGCCGAAACAGGGCTGGGCGCTCGACGAACTCTCCAGCGATCCAGACGATCATCATGACCTGGAAGTAGGCACGGATCTTATCCAGTGTTGCCAGCGGATCGATGGACCAGAGGTAGGTTGCCGACAGGTAAAGAAAGAGTGCCAGCACCAGCAGCATCAACGGATGTGGCCGACTCCAGCGGCGACGGGCAAGCAACGCGGGAATGGATGCAGCCAGCAGCAGCAGGCCAATGATGCGGGCCACGTTGCCGAAGGGCTCGCCGAGGTCCAGCGCGTATTGCCAGGGAACGGCAAAGGCGTAAAGCACCAGTAGGATGGAGACAATCCGTTGCATGGTCAGAACCGTTGCGAGTAGACCAGCCCGGCGTAGAGCGAGACGCCAATGACGGACTGCACGGCTGCCTCCAGACTCTTGTTCAGGAGATTTTTGGTGGTGCTGTCGGGAATGAAGAGAATGTCGCGGTCGCGGACGGCTATATCGGGGTCCTGTCCGCGGATCATACGCTTGAGGTTGAGCGTAGTGAGCGAACGTCCTCCCTTCTGGTTGCGGATAAGGATGACTTTTCCGGTGACGGCGTTGGGCGTGGCTCCCCACGCCAGCGACAGGGCCTGGACGACGGTGAGCCCTTGCGTGGGATCGACGGCAAATCCGCCGGGACGGACAACGTCGCCGATCACATAGACAAGGCCGGCGCGGCTGACCTGCACGGTGTCGCCGGGTTGGAGTTCGGGATTATGGTCCGTACGGGCATCCGTGCCGGAGGGGTCAAGGATAATATTGTGCGGGGTCTGGGGGGTGTCCCGATGGTAGATCATCACCAGACGGCCTGCGGTAGGCGTCAGTCCGGATGCTGCAGAGATCAGGTCGAGCAGGCGATGGTGCGTAGCGTAGGGATAGACGCCGGGACGGGCTACCTCGCCGAGGACACTGACGTCCTGCCCGGCGGCGTTCGTGACGAGGACGGCGGCCTGAGGATGGGTAAGCATGCCGTCGGCGATGAGCGCCTGATCGATGGCCTGCGCGGCCTGATTCTCGGTCATGCCGGCTAGATGGATGGAACCGATAAGAGGCAGAAGCACTGAGCCATCGGCTGCCACGCGAACCGAGGAGTGGAAATCCGGGTCATGATACTCGCTGACGTCGAGAAAATCGCCGGCATGGATGGGCAGCGCGATAGGTGTCCCAAGCTGCGTGGCGAGCGATGCCACGGAGCTTACGGCAGCGGTACCACGTACTGTCGATGGCGGCTGGGGACCAACGCTCCAGACAGGCGGCGCAGTTTTGGGGTTGGGCGCGGGAATTGCGGGGGCATCCTTGGGAAAATCCGGCACAACGCCGGTGGGAATACCCGAGGTGCTGGGCGTGGGAGCCTGTGCGCGGGTCACGGGCGGAACTAGCAGCGCAGTGGCTGCGAGAAGCAGAAGTAGCCAGGAGCGCGGAGTCTGCGGAGATAGATGATCCAGCATAACGGCACCTCCAAGAGCGATCCAGAAGCCACAGACGAGCGTGATAGCCAGATCGAGGGGCAGGTTAGGCGAGACGGGCTTGTAGGGGGTACGTGCAGGATCGACAACCGTAATGGAGGCCGCGTGCGCACCTGCGTTCAGCCTGGCTTCTCGGATTTTGGCATCGAGTCGGGTGATCAGCTCATGATCGGCGAGTACGCGGGAGCGGAGAACAGCATCCTGTAGAGTGAGGCTGTTGCGCTGCAGGCTTTGCTCCGTGGCAGCCTGCCATTGCTGGCGCAGCAGCGCTTCACGGTCGGCTGCTTCCTGCTGGAGCCGGCGAAAGCCCTGCAGAAGGCTGGCGTTGGCAGCGGCAATCTGGGCATCCAGATCGTCGATGGCGCGCTGCAGCTCGCGGACCTGGGGAAAGTTGGGCCCGTGTTCGGTGCGCCACTGGGCTAGCTGGGTGGCAAGATCGCTGCGACGGATCTGCAACTGGAGAGCAAGCGAGGCTCCGCTGGGCGCCATTACGGCCTGCAGGGAGGGATTCGCGGCAAGCACCTGCTCGGGATTCCCTTGTTGAGCCTCGCGATAGAGTGCCTCGCGTTCGATGCGATCGCCCTCTGCAGCGGCAAGCTGACGACCAAGATCATCGACCTGCTGCGCGGATGGGTCGCGGGCAATCTCGACAGAGACACCGTTGGCCAGCGTCTGCTCGGAAGTGAGAATGCCGTGCTGCCGCTCGAAGTCGGCAAGAGTGCTCTCATCGGTGACGGCTTCGCGGCGCAGGCCATCGAGCTGGGATTGGAGCCAGTCCGCGGCTCGGGAGGTGGCATCCAGGCGGGTGCGCGTCTCCTCATCCATCTCGTCCTCGATCAGGCGGTTGACGACGGCAGCAGAAAGGGATGCACTGCGGCAACGGAAGCCAACCTGAATGAGCAGAGTACGCGGCAGGGCGCGGGCGTGGAGACTGCGCTGAAAACGATCAATGAGATAGTCTTGCGCTTCCGGCCCGGCGGTACGCAGGTCGAGATGCGGGAAACGGCTGCTACAACTCGGGCAGAAGGCTGGTTGCTGCTGGAGGTTGAGCTCCTGGATCACGCGCCAGGCCAGTCGCTTGCTGCGCAGGATATCGACGATGGTTTCCAACTGCAGCGGCGCACTGAGGATACTAGCTGGAGCAGCGGATTCGGCAACAGCCGCGAGGCTGACGGAGGGGTTGCTCTGCATGCCGAGCGAAACCAGAGCTGCCGCTTCATATTGATTAGGCGCAAACACGGAATACAGACCGCAGAGGACAAGTAGCGAGCCCAGCGTGAGGAAGAAAAAACGATGGCGACGGCGGAGCAGCGCGATGAGCCCAGGCAAGGAGTTCGCAGCAACCGGGTCCGATGCGAATGCGGTTTGGGAAGGACGGGAATCGGAGGTATGCTCCGTCACAGCTAGGGAACCTCAGGCAAATGAATGAAAACCTTGCAGCAAGCATACATCGGGCTGCGGCCCGGATGTGCATCTGGAATGGTTTTTGCCCGGGCTCAGCCTGTCTGCGAGCCTGGCCGGCCTGCAATGACGGTTGCATGCACTCAATCCCGAAGCGAGCGGTACCAGTCAACGGTGCGGCGCAATCCTTCGCGAAAGTTGACCGAAGGTGTATAGCCCATCTGCGAGTTGGCGAGCGAAATATCGGCCAGTGAGTGGCGGATGTCGCCGGCGCGCTGCGGTCCATATTCGACTGGACCACTGTAGCCGGTTAGCTCACGCAGCATCTCAACGACCTGATTGAGTGTGATCCGCTCGCCTGTTGCCAGGTTCATCACCTGTCCGCTGACTGCGGCAGCATCCGCGTGGGCGGCGAGAAGATTGCCTTCGACGGTGTTCTGGATGAAGGTGAAGTCGCGGCTTTGCTCGCCGTCACCGTGGATGAGCGGGGTCTGACCAGCCAGCATGCGGCGGCAGAAGACGGCCAAAACTCCGGAGTACTGTGAGCTAGGATCCTGATAGGGCCCAAAGACGTTGAAATAGCGCAGGCAGACGGTCTGCATTCCGTAGACTCGGGCAAAGGAACGCATATAGTACTCGCCGGTCAGCTTGGCTACGGCATAGGGCGAGATGGGATTGGGCGGCATCTGCTCGTGCTTGGGCAAGGTGGGCGTGTCGCCATAGGCTGAGGAGGATGCGGCATAGACGATGCGGAGCACCCCGGCGGCACGCGCGGCTACAAGCAACTGCAGCGTGGCATCGACGCAGGCAATGTTGGTGCTGAGTGGATCGGCGACTGAGCGCGGAACCGAGGGCAGAGCGGCCTGATGAAAGATGATTTCGACGCCGGAACAGGCGCGCTCGGCGATGGCAGGGTTCGAGAGATCGCCCTCGAGGAACTCCATGGCCTCCAGCCCGACGAGGTTGTGGCGCTTGCCGGTGGCAAAGTTGTCCACGCCGCGAACAGATTCCCCGCGAGCCAGCAGGGCTGCGGCAATGGACCGACCGATGAATCCGGCCGCACCGGTAACGAGATAACGAGGCACGGAAAGGCTCCTGGAGAGCGGAAATGGCTGGACGGATGGATACCTCCAGCTTTCTCAGGATACAGCGATGGCGACAGCGAAGGATGAGATGGGCCAGGTGAAGCGCAGGACGCAGCATCCTGCTGGAAGTTACAATCGAGCAAGTATGGACGACGTGAAGGATAGCAGTGCGCTGGATGCACTGATCGACAGGATGCGCCGGCGCGAGGCTCGCATCGGCATTGTGGGCATGGGCTATGTAGGTTTACCGCTGGCCCTGCTCTTCAGCGAGCAGGGCTTTGCCGTCACTGGCTTCGACATTGAGGCGGGCAAGGTAGAGGCGCTCAATCGCGGCGAATCTTACATCGTGCGGATTGATGCAGCGGAGATTCGCAAGGCGCAGGCAGCAGGCTTCCACGCGACGACCGACTATGCAGAGGCGGCGGAGATGGACGCGATGATCCTCTGCGTGCCGACACCGCTGAATGAGTATCATGAACCGGACCTCAGCTATGTAACCGGCACAGTGGATGCACTGGCTCCGCACGTGCAGCCGAACCAGCTGATTGTGCTGGAAAGCACCACTTATCCTGGCACCACCGAGGAGGTGGTGGCACCGCGATTGGAAGCCGGCAACCGGCGTGGACTGCGCATCGCGCGCGATGGCGAAGCGGACGGCAACTGCCTGCATCTG
>JAKBAG010000314.1 GCA_021809235.1 Acidobacteriota bacterium | reverse complement strand
GTCCCAACCTGGTGGCAAGCCCAGCGGAAACGCAGAAGCAATATTCGCTTTTTGAATCCAAGATTTGACTGACACAGACATAGTCAAGAGAATTCATTTCATTTCCGGATTGACAGATTTAATTTGTATATTGTACATATACAATTAACAATGAGGCCAGATCCCAATCTCGTTATCGATCCTGCATCGCCCGTACCGGTATATCGGCAAGTCGTGGACAATCTTCGTTCCCTGCTTGTGGAGGGTGTGCTGCAGGAGGGAGACACTCTACCAACGGTGCGGGAACTTGGCATGGAGTTGGGAGTCCATTTCAACACCATTGCAGAAGCGTATCGACAACTGGCCACTGAGGGTTGGCTTGAGTTGAAGCGAAGACGCGGTGCGGTCGTTATGGCACGCACGACACCGGTTGAGCAGTCTGAGGTGGTCGAACAGTTTCATCGCAACCTGCGGCAGTTGGTAGCGCAGGGCAGAGCAGATGGAGTGTCGATCCGAACGATTACGCAGCACCTGAAAGAGATGATGGAGGAGTTCAGCGCATGAGCAGCCCATGGCATTTGGGAATGGACCTGGCAGCAGTGGTGATTTATGGGGCAGTGGCTGGACTGAATGCCTTCACTTCGCGCATGAATGTCTTCTACTTTTTTTCCAGGACGGTTCCAGAAGAGTTTCGTTCGACAGAAAATGCGCGGAAGATCGAACGGAGTTATAGGCAGGGTTTGCTGTATGCGTTTGCTATTGGAGTAGGTTTCTATTTGCTGCTTAAAATGGACAGCCCATTCTCCTGGCTGCTGTGTTTGTGTATGGGGATCATGGCGCAAACACTGACAGCTTCCATTGCCTTCGCACGCTCACATGGACAGGCGGGGGAAGCTCTGCGAAGTATTTCCCAGAACAGTGAATCAATGGCGACGCATCCAGTGAGTATCCCACTGCTGGAACAGCGCTTGGAAACGAAATACTCCACGTTGTGGATTCTGCTGGCTCCTTTCGTCGGACTGCTGGGAGTGTATCTAGCTTTTGCAAGTACACACATGGGATGGAGAGAGTATCTGCAAGCAATGAGTCGGTTGCGGGCAGATGGCATGCTCGGTTTGGGCGTTGGGATGGAGTTTGGTGCCATTGTGCTTTTTCTTCAGCTGAAGTATTTTTCCCGCTCGCGATCGGAGATGGGACGGTTTACGCTGAAAGGCGCGGCATGGATGGCTTGGCTAGGTACACTGGCTGCCATCCTGAGTGTATTTACTGTACCGCTGCACTTGATGGTGACTGCGCGGATACGCTTCGGTGCGCTTGGTGTTCTGTTGGCATTGCTTGCAATACGCATGCTTTACGCGTATTTCCGTTCAAGCCGATTTAGGCCACCGGCCGCTGAACGCAGTAGCGATGCACTCTGGCGATGGGGAATGTTCTATTACAACCCAGCGGATCCGTCTGTCTTTATTCAGCATCGCTGTGGCCCCGGGTATACGCTGAACTTTGCGCGGACTGTCTCGTGGGTATTTGCGCTGGCACTGCTTGCAGATCTGGGATTCGTACTCAGCCAACACCTGTGGAGGTGAATGCCATGTGTCTATGGAATAAAGTCTGCACGGAGAAAAGCCCACAAGCAGCGAGACTTCAAAGGCGCGGGGCTATACAGGCAAGCATGTGCGGTTCACTTTCCGGATTATGGGCCATAGCGAGTACCGAGCAGTTGCACCGTCAGCATTGGATGATCGGGACGCTGCTCGGAGTGCAGATCGTACTTCTGGTGAGCGCGATGGTATCGCTGCGACTGGCGCATCTGGCGAGGATTGGCTACATTCCGAAGGATGAGGAATGAACCATCTGAACGCGAGGGTAAATCATGTCAGCGTGAGAAGATAGCCGACGCAACCGTGCTGTATTCAGCGTCATACATTTATTGGATATCTTGATGTAAATAGGAGTACGGAGAAGTATGAGGAAATGCGTAATTGGCTGCCCCCCAGGGATTCGAACCCCGATAGACTGCTCCAGAGGCAGTTGTCCTACCATTGAACGAGAGGGCAGTATTCTGTTGACATAGCCATCATACTGGGTAGGTCGAGGCGAGGTCAACGGCTGGCATACAACTATCGAACTGCAATGAAACGCTCGACGACTGCGGCAGTAGTTGGGAACCGTGTGGCAGGTACGAGAGTTGCAGCGTACTCAATCCGTATCCCGATGGCAAGCTCGACAGCTTTGCACTGACCACGATTTGAAGTTGCGAGAACAGTATGGAGTCGGAAGGGATTCTATGGTTTGCTTATGGAAAACTTATCTGCGGCATGGGACGTTAAGGATATGCAATTGAATTTCAGGTAGAATCTGTGGAAATGATGGAACTGGCGCTCAATCTTGTGTGGGCAACCACGGCACTGGCGATGCTGGTGGTGTGGCTGCGCATGCCAACCCATGAGAATGCCAGCCGGAAGCGGCAGATTCTGTGCCTGGGAATTGCCGCGCTTTTGCTGCTGCCGGTCATCTCTCTGAGCGATGATCTGGTGGCTGCGCAGACGACGACCGAAATGGACGGTTGTGTGAGACGGGCGCACGAAGGATACGCACACGCGCCACATGTTTGCACAGCGGCCTGTACTCAAGCAACCACAGCACAGTTTGCATTCGAGATCCCACGCCGTTGGGAGATCCTGCCGTTGCCACAGAAATTCCATTCTGCACACTCGAGTACGGAGCTACTGCCTTTCTGCAGACCGCCGCCAGTGGCCTGATCCTTCGCTTAATCCATACTTCACTACTTTCTGGATTCCTATCCTGCCGCTTTGCTAAGCGGCAAAGAAGGCGTACATGAAACGATCCCTGCATGCATGGGCCGTTAGTGGCGTCCTTGGCATTGTCATATTGGCAATGCCCTGCGATGCACAGACAACTGCTCCTACGATTTCTGCAAATACAACCGCATCTCAAAGTAAACGGCAGCCGATGACGTGGCAGCAGGTGAAGGTACGGTTTGAGGCTGCGAATCCCACGCTGAAAGCCGATGCTTTAAATGTGGACGAGATGAAGGCGAACGAGATA